>JAUIAA010000215.1 GCA_030425715.1 Bacteroidia bacterium
AGTATAAAATCCTCTGCATCACACCATAGTTTTAAAGAAGAAATAATATCGTAATCATCTAATTTTGAAAAGCGCAGTAAAACTTCTTTATCTAAACTATTTTTTTCTATAGAGTTATTTAAAAAAAACAATAATGATTTACTTGTTTGTAAAGGAGTTCCGCTTTGAATTAACTCTTTTGCTCTTTTCATAATCTTTACCAAAATATTCTCGGCAACCAAACCAGTTTTATGCAAATAAACTTGCCAGTACATTAACCTTCTTGCCACTATAAATTTTTCAATGGAATAAATACCTTTATAATCTAACACCAAAACATCATCTTTAACATTTAGCATATTAATCAAGCGTTCTGCATTGATATTCCCTTCGGCTACACCGCTATAAAAACTATCTCTTTTAAGGTAATCTAACCTATCCATATCTAACTGACTAGATATCAGTTGGTGCATAAATTTACGTGGATAGGTACCTTTAAAAATTTGAATGGTAAGCGCTAATTTTCCATCAAACTCTTTATTTAGTTCTTCCATAAAAAATAAAGACAGCTCTTCATGATGTACTTTCACAATACTTCCTTCAAGGGCATGAGAAAAAGGGCCATGACCAATATCATGCAATAAAATAGCCAAATAAAGAGCCTCTTCTTCTTCTTTTGAAATAATTACTTCTTTTTTTCGTAATGTTTCTATCGCTTCTTGCATTAAAAATACACAGCCTAATGCATGATGAAATCTGGTATGGTGTGCTCCTGGGTATACCAAATACGACATTCCCATTTGCGATATTCGTCTTAATCTTTGAAAGTAAGGGTGTTCGATAATTTTATTGATAAATCCATTTTGGATGTTTACCAACCCATAAATGGGATCATTAAAAAATTTGATTTTTTTCAAAATATTCAGCTTGTTTTTTGTATTTTTCAACATTCAATTTTGGCTTGAAAAACAGCTTGTTTGAAGCAAAAATAAACGATTAAATTTAATATTCACTGATAATCAATATAAATGAGTACTGCTAAAATACTTTGGGTTGACGACGAAATTCAACTTTTAAAACCCCACATGCTATTTTTAGAAAAGAAAAATTATGAAGTCGTGCCGTGCACCAATGGCGCTGATGCTGTGCAAAGCGTTAACGATGATACTTATGATATTGTTTTTTTAGATGAAAATATGCCCGGCCTTTCCGGTTTAGAAACACTTACAGAAATTAAGATTAAACATCCTAACTTACCGGTAATTATGATTACCAAAAGTGAGGAAGAATATATTATGGAAGAAGCAATTGGCTCTAAAATTGCTGATTATTTAATTAAACCTGTAAATCCAAACCAAATTTTATTAAGTCTGAAAAAAAATTTAGACAATACTAGATTGGTGTCGGAAAAAACAACTTCTAATTACCAACAGGAGTTTCGTAAAATTTCGCTGGATCTTGCTATGGTAAACACCTATGAAGATTGGGTAGCCTTATATAAAAAATTATTGCATTGGGAAATTCAATTGGAATCGATTTCTGATATCGGCATGACCGAAATTTTAGAAAGCCAAAAAGAGGAAGCAAATTCACAGTTTTTTAAATTTATAAAAAATAATTATGGAGATTGGTTTCATGGAGAAGGCAACCCTATCTTATCGCATAAATTGTTTAAAGATGTTATCGTACCTCAATTAGACAAAGAAAATGGTACGCTAATGGTTTTGTTAGATAATTTAAGGTATGACCAATTGATGGTTTTAGAACCAATTATCAACGAATATTATAAAACAGTTGCAGAAACCTCTTTTTGGAGTATTTTACCTACCGCAACCCAATATGCAAGAAATGCCATTTTCTCAGGGCTAACCCCTTTAGACATGGAAAAAAAATATCCTAACTATTGGAAAAATGACACGGATGAAGGCGGCAAAAACTTATATGAAAATGAATTTTTAACAGAACAGATTAAAAGACTAAACTTAGATATTAGCCATGAATATTATAAAATCACAAGCCTAGCAGGTGGGAGAGATTTGGCCAATAACTTTGCAAAAATTAAAAATAACGACTTAACCGTTATTGTATATAACTTTGTAGATATGCTTTCGCATTCTCGTACAGAAATGGACATGATTAAAGAATTGGCAAGCGATGACAAAGCATACCGATCTTTGACGGTTAGTTGGTTTAAAAATTCGCCTCTTTTTGAAATGATTCAAAAAGCGCAGCAAATGGGTTTAAAATTAATCATAACTACTGATCATGGTACCATCAATACCAAAAGACCTTCTAAGGTTGTTGGCGATAAAAGCATCAGTTCAAACTTAAGGTATAAAACTGGCAAAAGCTTGAGTTATAATGATAAAGAAGTATATGAGGTAAAAAATCCCAAAGATATTTATTTGCCTACTATTCATATGAGTAGCTCTTTTATTTTTGCCAAAGAAGATTTCTTTTTTGCCTATCCAAACAATTACAACCACTTTGTTAAATACTATAAAAATACGTACCAACACGGAGGTATTTCATTAGAAGAGATGATTATTCCATGTATGACTTTTGAACCTAAATAACCTAATTTATTAAACTATTTTATCAAGTAATTACATTAGATTATTGCTAAAAAAACAGTTCAATTTTTACGATTTTTTTACCTTTTATATAAAAGAATTTCAGCAATTTTGCATTTCAAATTTATCTCATGAAAAAACATAACTTTAGTGCAGGCCCATGTATCTTGCCACAAGAAGTATTACAAAAAGCTTCTCAAGCCGTTTTAAACTTTAATAATTTAGATTTATCGCTTATTGAAATTTCACATAGAAGTGCTGATTTTGTAGATGTCATGGAAAAAGCAAGGGCACTTGTTTTAGAATTACTAGGACTGGAAAACCAAGGCTATACCGCCCTTTTTTTACAAGGAGGAGCAAGCATGGAGTTTTTGATGACCCCTTATAATTTAATGAAGCAAGGAGGTTCTGCTGCCTACTTAGATACTGGTGCGTGGAGTAACAAAGCTTTAAAAGAGGCCAAATTGTTTGGCGAAGTAAATATTGTTGCATCTTCAAAAGACAAAAATTACAGCTATATTCCTAAAGGTTATACCATTCCAAAAGATGCCAACTATTTTCATTGTACCAGTAACAATACCATTTACGGCACACAATTAAAATCTTTTCCAAAAACCGAAGGTTTATTGGTTTGTGACATGAGTAGCGACATCTTCTCAAGAAATTTAGACTTTTCACAGTTTGATTTGATATACGCTGGAGCACAAAAAAACATGGGGCCAGCAGGTACAACTTTAGTAGTAGTAAAAGAAGATATTTTAGGCAAAACTGGTCGTGATATCCCTTCTATGTTAGACTACCAAGTGCATATTTCTAAAGACAGCATGTTTAACACCCCTCCGGTTTTTGCGGTGTATGTTTCTATGCTTACACTGCAGTGGTTAAAAGATTTAGGAGGTTTAGATGCTATTGAAAAAATCAACAACGAAAAAGCAGCTTTACTGTATAATGAAATTGACCAAAACCCATTATTTGAAGGAACTGCTGCTAAAGAAGATCGTTCAAATATGAATGTTACTTTTCTTTTAACAGATACAAGTAAAAAAGAAAAATTTGATAAACTGTGTAAAGAAGCTGGTATAAATGGAATTAACGGGCATCGATCTGTTGGTGGTTATAGAGCAAGTATATACAATGCAATGCCTATAGAAAGTGTACAAGTATTGGTTAACAAAATGCAAGAATTATAAAATATAAATTATTTAAAGGGTATGGCAATGAGTTCATGCCCTTTTTTGTTTGTAAAATAAGTGCATTGAACCGTCACGGGTCCATGCTTGGTATGATTGAGAATGATATTCATTATAATAATGAATAATTGCGTAAAGTTAAATTTAGGTTAATCGTGGCATATAGGGGGTTTTGTCAGATTTTTGTGAAGATACCGCTACTGTGGTACTGGGCGTGCGTGCATGACCATGACCATGATTTTTACGTCGTCCACGCGTCTCTGATCTCCTCCCATGTCCTTGACCTCCTCCATGCATATTTTGTGATGGAGGATGAGGATGACTGTGGGCTGACGATACATCCTCCTCTTTACGAG
>JAUIAA010000216.1 GCA_030425715.1 Bacteroidia bacterium
AAAAGTAAAGCAACTGGTATTGCCAATTTAGCAGGACGTTCGGCAGCGACTTTGGCCTTGGGCTATCAAGTATTTAGTGGTATGGATAAATACAAAACATTTGCCAATACCTGTTTACAAGCCGCCAAAGAACTTTATAAATTGGGACAACAGCAAGAGGGATACCAACAAGGTAATAGTTTTGGAGCTCCTTACCGTTATGAAGAAAATACCTGGGCAGATGATATGGAATGGGCGGCGGCAATCTTGTATGACATTACCAAGAAAAAAAGTTTGATTAAAGATGCTCGTAAATATGCAAAAATTATAGGAAACTGGTCATGGATGGAGAGAGACACCGCTAGCCATTATGAAATGTATCCTTTTGTTAACATGGGGCATTATGCGCTTTGGAAAGTTGGCAACCAAAAAGACAAAAAAGAAATGGTGCAATATTATAACCATAACTTAGAGCAAATCAAAAAAAGAGCAGATAAGAATCCCTACGAAGTGGGACATTTGTTTATATGGTGCTCTAACAATCTTGCAGCAGCAGTGGCTACTCAAGCTTTATTGTATGAGGAAATGTCAGGTTCTAAAAAGTTCCGCTCTTTAATGCAAAATCATGTCAATTGGTTGTTAGGTCTTAACCCTTGGAGCTCGAGTATGATTACAGAAATTCCTGAAGGAGCCGATACTCCGGTAGATGTACATATGCCATTTTGGAAAATAAATAAAGAAGCAATTAAAGGTAGTTTAGTAGATGGTCCGCTCTGGTCCACTATTCATGATAAAATGTTAGGTATTGAATTATCAGAACCCGATGAATATGCACATTTACAGCCGGCACATATCAAATACTGGGACGATTGGGCAGATTATAGCACCAACGAACCTACCTTAGATGGTTCTGCAGAATTATTGCTAATATTAACCTACCTAAGCGATGATCAAAAATAGCTTAATCATCTTATTTTTCTGTTTTTTTTCAACTTCAATGTATGCGCAAAAGATAATGGATAAATATGGCGCAATTATACGATCGGACACCACTAAAGCATATATCTACCTTTGCTTTACAGGTCACGACTTTGATGAAGGTTTTGATTATGTATTAGAGGTATTACAAAAACAAAAAATAGTAGCATCTTTTTTTCTTACAGGTGATTTTATTAGAAACCATAAAACCTTAGTTAAGAATATTATACAGAGAGGTAATTTTGTTGGAGCGCACTCAGATAAACATCTTTTATATTGCGATTGGTCTAAAAGAGATAGTCTTCTACATTCCCCAGAATCCATTAAAGCGGATATAGTAAACAATTTAAAGGAGTTAAATAATTTAGGAATTCAAGCTAATTATTTTATGCCTCCCTACGAATGGTATAATAAAAAAGTAGTAGAAATTGCCCAAGAATTAAATCAGATAACAGTTAATTTTTCTCCAGGCACTCGATCTAATGCCGATTATACCACACCCAATATGCCTAACTATATATCTAGTAAAGCTATTTTAAACAGTATTGAATCCTATGAAAAATCAAACGGAATGAATGGTTTTCATTTATTAATACATCCAGGAACCAATCCATTAAGAAAGGACAAATTGTATTTGAATTTAGAGCAGCTTATCTCAGAATTTAAAGAGAAAGGCTATCAATTTGCAAAGTTTTAATTTAAAAATATAAAATACGGGGTTTTATTTTTATTAAGCTTCATAAATACTAATTAATTAATATTTTCGTTTTAAAATAATTAAAATTATAAGCAAAATTGTTTCTTTGTATCAAAGCTAACAGATAAATATTCCCCTTATGAAAAAATTTGCCATGATAGGTGCAGCAGGATATATTGCTCCGCGACACATGAAAGCCATTAAAGAAACCCAGAACGATTTGATTGCTGCTGTTGATAAATTTGATAGTGTGGGTATTATCGATAGTTATTTTCCAAATGCTAGTTTTTTTACAGAATTCGAACGTTTTGACAGACATCTATCTAAACATAAATTTGAAAAAGGACTGGATTTAGATTATGTAAGTATCTGTACACCAAACTATTTACATGATGCGCATATAAGGTTTTCTTTAAGGCAGCAAGCGGATGCAATTTGTGAAAAGCCCTTGGTGTTAAATCCTTGGAATATGGATGCATTGGCAAAAATTGAAAAAGATACAGGAAAAAAGATCTACAATATTTTACAATTACGCGTACATCCAAGCATCATTGCTTTAAAAAAGAAGATTGATGAAGGTCCGAAAGATAAAATCTATGATATAGATTTGACTTATCTCACCTCTCGTGGTAGTTGGTACTATACTTCTTGGAAAGGAGATTTGGCAAAGTCAGGTGGGATTGCTACCAATATTGGCGTACATTTTTATGATATGTTATCTTGGATATTTGGTGCAGTAAAAGAAAATACGGTTCATATCAACACCCATGATCGTTCTGCAGGATACCTAGAATTTGAAAAAGCAAGAGTACGATGGTTTTTATCTATTAATGAAGATGTATTGCCAGATGAGGTTAAAGCAAAAGGACAAAGAACCTATCGTTCTATTACTGTAGAAGGAGAAGAATTAGAGTTTAGTGGTGGTTTTATGGATTTGCACACCGTTTCGTACGATGAAATTATTAAGGGTAGAGGCTATGGCTTAGAAGCACCACGTCAAGCCATTGAAATTGTTTACAATATTCGAAATGCAGAACCTATTGGGTTAAAAGGAAATTACCACCCATTTGCCAAGAAACCTTTGTTACAACATCCATTTGGTAGCTCTACAAAAAAGGGAAGATAGTTCAAAGTATAAAGTTTGAAAGTTAAAAGTAAAAGGTTGATTCTACTTTGTGCAATCCCAGGAATAGGGAAAGCAACACTGTAATCCACTTTTATAGTTATTCGAATTGCTTTGCTCAGTAAATATCTCATCCATAGTCCAAAAATCGTCACTACGAGCGTAGCGTGGTAGTCTACTTGTTGGTATGTATGAAACATAAGATTGCTTCGTTTCACTCACAATGCCAAAACCAAAGTCATTCCGATCAATCCCGATAGCTATAGGGAGGAGATATCAGTTTTGTTGTTTTAATATTTTATTTAATAATTATTCTTTTGTCTTGAAACATTCCGATAGTTATCGGAAGAAACAAACCTGCCTGCCGGCAGGCAGGAATTCAAGACTGCAAAACAAATTTCAATCAATTTTTACAAATACCAACTTCGGCTGGGTGATTTCCTTGCGACCCGCTTCGGAACTTCCCAGTCTTACTAGGTATTTATTTTAATTTCTTTTGAAATTTCTTTTGAGGTCGGTTAACAGATGGATTGGTGCAATCCAAGGAATAGGGAATGCAGCACTGAAATTGTGTTTTTCCAATCAATTAAAGACAATATTTTAATAACCCTGCGCTTCGCTTACAATAATATTATGATATGGACTATTCGCTGTATGCCAGAGTAAGGATTTTATACTCGAACTTGCGTTTCTGGAAGAGAAGTTACTAGTCTAAAGTTAAAAAGTTAAAAGTTGATTCTACTTTGTGCAATCCAAGGAATAGGGAGTGCAGCACTGTAATTGCGTTTCTCAAAGAGAAAAAGAGCATGGAAGTGCGAGAACGACCGTTACTTAGTAATTCCCTAGGATTGTACTTGATTTTTTTGATTCGTTTTTTTATCAAGAAAAAAATGAAGAAATAAGACATTTACTCTGTTTATTGAGTACTAATACAGTTATGAGATTGCTTCGTCACTGCGTTTCACAATAACAAAACCAAAGTCATTCAGACCAATCCCGATAGCTATCAAGAGGAGGAATCTCACTTAATCCTCTTTTTGCGAAAAGATATCTCGATTCGTTTCACTCCACTCGATATGACATTGCTGTGATCTTAGCCTTGCTCAATACGAACAAGTTAGTCATTTCGACCGTTCCCGATAGCTATCGGGAGGAGAAATCTAACATCATTTCCTTTATCTAAAAAGAATAAGATAAAAGATTTGAAATAAATCCATTAAAAAAGCTCAAGATCAGGTGGCTTATTTCCGGAAAATGAGCTTATAAAAAAATTGAGTATTAAAAGTAATACATATTCGGCAATTATGGTATAATTTGTT
>JAUIAA010000217.1 GCA_030425715.1 Bacteroidia bacterium
ACGATGTTGAAGGATATATTATTGAAATAGATCATAATGAAATAGGTACAGATAAAATAACTTTAAAACTAGCTAGCAAAAATCAATCAAAAGCGCTTTTAGAAAACCTAAAAGATCATTTTAGAGCCAAATTAAGAGTTTTACCAATTATAGAATTTGTTTCTAGTGAAGAAATTAGTAAATTGAAGTTTCCTAAAATGAGTAGAAAACCTAGATTATTTATCGATAAAAGAGAACCACAACTATAAATCATGGAAGAGGTATTAAAACAAATATCACCTTATACGGATGATCAGGTTGTCCAAGCGCTAAAAAATTTAGAACAGGACACCCAATTTGTCAAAGGGGTGCAATTTTTTTATCCAAATTGGACTCAAAATGAAATTGTGCAAAGGTTGAGACTGTGTAACTCATGTAGTGATTTTCAGGTAAGTTTTATTGAACAGATCATTAAAAATTCTATAAAAGAATCCATGGATTCCTTTGAGATTGTAGGTATCGAGAATTTAACAAAACCTAACTATTTGTATATTTCTAACCATCGAGATATTTTTTTAGACGCGGCGCTATTACAAAATCATTTGTATGATATTGGTAGACCTTTTACAGAAATTTCTTTAGGCGATAATTTGATGGTAAATCCTACCATGAAAGCAATTGCTAAATTAAATAGCATGTTTACCGTAATTCGTAGTAAGAACAAATCAGAAATGATTACAAATTCGATAAATCTGTCTAAATATATACGGTATGCTATTCAAACAAAGAAAGTATCGTCTTGGATTGCCCAAAAAAACGGCAGAGCAAAAGACGGCAACGATTTTACTGCTCCCGGATTGATTAAAATGTTATTGTTAAGTGGAGGAGAGGATATAAAAAAATCAATTGAAGAATTGCAAATAGTTGTATCCTCAATTTCGTATGAATATGAACCTTGTGCTTTTGAAAAAGCGAATGAATTGTATAAAACCGAAAAGGAGGGAATATACCAAAAATCAAAATTTGAAAATATCAATAGTATTGTAAACGGCATAAAAGATTACAAAGGCAATGTAAAATTGGTATTTGAAGCATTGAGTTTTGAGGGACTTGATTTTACCAATAATAGAAAAAGGGATGTACTGTTAATAGCAAATAAAATTGATGAAGTAGTATATAAAAATTACCAGCTTTGGAAAACAAACTATATGGGATTTGATTTGCTTTTTAAGGAAAGTAAATATCGAGATTACTATAATACACGTGATTTGATCCATTTTAAAAATTATTTATCACAGAGTAAAAATGAAGATATCTATCGCCGTTTGTTAAAAATTTATGCCAATCCAGTAATCAATAAAGAGCGTCTTACTACTTAAAAAAACGGACTATTTTTTATCTCTATTTTTACAAGCAAGTAGTGTATTTTTTAATAGCATAGCTATGGTCATGGGGCCAACTCCACCAGGTACTGGGGTAATAAACTTAGCTTTTTTGCTTACACTTTCAAAATGGACATCACCCGCCAAACGATAGCCTCTTGTTTTTGAGGCATCCTCAACTCTGGTAATGCCAACATCAATAATAGTTACGCCATCTTTTACCATATCTCCAGTTAAAAATTCAGGTATACCAAGTGCAGCAACAATAATATCGGCTTGAGAAGTAATTTCTTTTAAATTATGAGTCCTACTATGCGCTAGAGTTACAGTAGCATTACCAACATTTCTTTTTTGACTTAATAAGATACTCATGGGTCTACCCACAATATGACTCCTACCAATTACCACCACATTTTTACCTGAAGTTTCTACTTTATATCGCTCTAGTAATTCTAAAATCCCATAAGGTGTTGCAGGTAAAAAAGTAGGTAAGTCTAGAGTCATTTTCCCTACATTTACAGGGTGAAATCCATCTACATCTTTACTTGGGTCAACCGCCATTAAAACTTTTTGCTCATCAATTTGTTTTGGCAAAGGCAACTGTACAATAAAACCATCAATATCTTTATCTTTATTTAAATCGGCAATTTCGTGCAGCAACTGCTCTTCTGTAGTATCTTCGGGTAAATCAATTAAGGTAGAATTAAAACCAACTTTTTGACAAGCTTTAACTTTACTGTTTACATAAGTCATACTTGCACCATCTGTGCCAACCAAAACAGCTGCTAAATGCGGTGTTTTCTTGCCTTCTTTTTTTCTTTTTTGAACTACCGCAGCAATTTCTAATTTTATGTCGTTTGCAGTTTTTTTACCGTCTAATAGAATCATTTGTTGTATTTATTTTTAGTCAAGAGTTAAGAATCCAAAGTTCTTATTGTTAATAGCCATCAAGTGCTAACAAACAACTGATAATTAACTTATCGCATTCCTTGCATCATCTGCATTAATTTTTTACTCCCTCCACCTTGCATCATTTTCATCATTTTGCTCATTTGGTCAAACTGTTTCATCAGTTGATTTACTTCTTGCACACTAGTTCCAGACCCTTTAGCAATTCTCTTTTTTCTACTGGCATTAATGGTTTCAGGTTTAGATCTTTCTCCAGGAGTCATAGAGTGGATTATTGCTTCAATGCCTTGAAAAGCGTCATCATCTATATCTACACCTTTTAGCATTTTTCCAGCACCAGGAATCATTCCAGCCAAATCTTTCATGTTACCCATTTTTTTGATTTGTTGGATTTGCTTTAAAAAATCGTCAAAACCAAATTGATTTTTAGCAATTTTTTTCTGAATTTTCCTAGCTTCTTCCTCATCGTATTGTTCTTGGGCTCTTTCCACCAAAGAAACGACATCACCCATACCTAAAATTCTATCTGCCATACGATCTGGATGGAAAATATCAATGGCTTCCATTTTTTCTCCCGTACCAATAAACTTGATGGGTTTGTTTACTATAGATTTAATAGATAAAGCTGCACCACCTCTGGTGTCACCATCTAATTTGGTAAGAATTACACCGTCAAAGTTTAAAATATCATTAAAGGCTTTTGCCGTATTTACGGCATCTTGCCCAGTCATAGAATCTACCACAAACAAAGTTTCTTGTGGCTCAATGGCTTTGTGGATATTTGAAATTTCGGTCATCATTTCATCATCTACAGCCAAACGACCAGCGGTATCAATAATTACTACATTTTTGCCATTGGCTTTGGCATATTGAATTGCATTTTGAGAAATTTCAACTGGGTTTTGGTTGCCTTCTTCTGCATAAACTTCAACACCTATTTGTTCTCCCACAACTTTTAATTGATTGATTGCTGCCGGACGATAAACATCACAACCTACCAATAAAACTTGTTTGGTTTTTTTATTTTTAAGATAATTGGCTAATTTTCCTGAAAAAGTGGTTTTACCAGAACCTTGTAAGCCAGACATTAAAATTACAGTTGGAGCTCCCTTTAAATTGATGCCAACGGTTTCGCCACCCATCAATTCTGTAAGTTCATCCTTTACAATTTTCACCATCAATTGCCCTGGGTTTAAGGTGGTTAAAACATCTTGTCCTAAGGCTTTTTCTTTTACAGTATTGGTAAAATCTTTTGCAATTTTAAAATTAACATCCGCATCCAATAAAGCTCTTCTAACTTCTTTTAAAGTCTCTGCAATGTTAATTTCGGTAATACTTCCATGTCCTTTTAAAACATGAAACGCTTTGTCTAATTTTTCACTTAAATTATTAAACATAATATCTTAAATCTATTTTAAATTTGATGAAAATTATAGGATTGCAAAGATAATAAATTACTCTTATTTAAGTTATACTTAAGATAGTAAATGCTTGGTTTAATTTTTTGTACCTTTGGTATATCAGTGTAGGGTAGGAAATTGAATTGATGGCATAACTATTTATTAATTTAAAATTTATTTATGATGAAAAAACTTACTGCAATGCACAAACCTCTATTTATTTTATTTTTAGCACTATCTATTTCACTAGGCTCTTGTAGTTCTGATGAAGATGATCCAAAAGACCAAACTTTTTTAGAACATAATGATGGAACGAAATGGGAAGCTATGTTTGAGGGTCTGAGGGTTTATGTTAGAATAAATAATAGTGTTACCAATCCTTTAGAAACTTGGTTATTTAATCCCATAGCAGAATG
>JAUIAA010000218.1 GCA_030425715.1 Bacteroidia bacterium
CAAATTGTCTAATTAAGGCACAACCATAAAAAGTCATGCTTGGCCTAATCCTTGGAATAATTGCGTCAAAATCGTTCAGTACAATACCACCTCTGTAATGAATTTCTGGAGACTCTGTATCCAATTTCATATAGCAATGTTGTATGTTTAAAAACACCATTTCATGCCCTTTTTCCTCTCCAGCTTCAATCAATCTTTTATTGCTGTACAGGTTTGGATTGGTAGCTAATACACCAATTTTAAGTCCGCTTTTTTCTTTGATATTCTTTTTATAAAGACCTTTTACCGTTTTTTCTGTCAACTCAGAACAATGATTGCTCAAATTAGGGTTTACCATTACTTGGTGTTGCATTGCTTCTCTTCCTATTAGCATTTTGTACCCCATGGTTTCTCGATTAGCCAAAGAAATTTCAATTTCTTGATCAAAATCACCAATAACAGCCCTGCTTTTAACAATATACCTTCTTTCGCTAACACCAGTTGAACTTTTTATAGTTCTGGTGTCAATTATTTTAGACTCACAATTGATACTAAAACTCCTATTGTCGGTTAAAGGAAAAACCTCGTACCTAACCCAAGGCTCGTTGCCTTTTTTAAACCGATGGATATTGATAGCATGAATAGAAGAAGTTTTAGCTCCCGAATCAATTCTTGCCTTAATTGCAGGTATTTTTAACTCTGGTAAGGCAACCCATTCTTCATTTCCAAAAATTGTAAACTCTTCTTGCATAATATATCCTGTATAAATTATTTTTTTAAATTTTGTGGGATTTCACATACTGGTATAGGTACCATTTTGTGTTTGTTTGCCCGATGTCGGCTCAAATAAATTTGAAAAACCTCTAAATCTCTACCTTGAAAATCTTTTTCAGATTTCCCCTGATAAGACATTTCCATAGCCCATTCAAGTTCATCATAACTTGCTCCAATCTGATCTTCATCTGTTCTAGAGTCACCAAATAAACCATCTGTTGGCTGCGCAATTTGTATGGAGTTTGGTACTTTTAAATAGGCAGCCAATTGATATACTTCCGATTTTAATAAATCGGCTATAGGACTTAAATCTACACCACCATCACCATATTTGGTAAAAAAACCAACACCAAAATCTTCCACTTTATTACCTGTTCCAGCCACCAATAAATGATTTATGCCAGCCATATAATACAAGGTAGACATACGCAATCTTGCCCTTGTATTTGCCAAGGATAAGTTTACTGTATCTTGGTTTTCTATTTTTGGTAAAACGGATTTAAATTCTTCAAAAGTACTGGTCAAATCAATTTCTGCTGAATGCACATTGGTAAATTTACTTTTTAACTGTGCAATATGTTCTTTTGCTCTATTTACTTGGTTTACGCCTTGATGAATGGGCATTTCTAAACAAAGGGTTTCCATTCCAGTTTTTGCACAAAGGGTTGAAGTAACAGCAGAGTCTATTCCACCCGATATTCCAATTACAAAGCCTTTAACTTTTGCTTTTGTAGCATATTCTTTTAACCAATTTACAATGTGATTTGTTACTTTTTCGGCATTCATTATAAAAGTATTTATTAGTTTTGCGGACAACAAAAATATCATTTTTGTGGTATAGATTCTATCAATATTTGTATTAAATAGAAACTTAGTATAAACTTAGCATAAATTTAACAGGATGAAAATTAAACTGTTTACATTTTTTTTCATTTTTAGTTTGATTTCTTGTCAGAAGCAAACTAAAGAAATAGTAGATGTTAGTAATGTAGAAGTGCATACTGTTGTAGAACGATTTGATAAGGAGTTTTATACCACTTCACCAGAAGGTTTACCAAAGTTGAAATCAAAGTATCCTTATCTTTTTCCAGAACCTAATGCCGATAGTGTATGGGTAAATAAAATGCAAAATAAGGACGAACAAGAATTATTTGCATTTACGCAAGAGGTTTATGGCGATTTTACTGCGCAAAAAAAGGAATTGAACTCCCTTTTTCAGCATATTAAATACTATTATCCAAAGTTTAAAGAGCCTAAAGTAATTACGGTTTTAACCAATGTAGATTATAACAATAAAGTTATTTTAGCAGATAGCTTGTTGTTTGTTTCTTTAGATGTTTTTCTTGGAAAAGACCATGAAATTTATCAAGATTTCCCTAATTATATCAAACAAAACTACACCAAAGAACATTTACCAGTGAGTATTGCAGAGGCTTTCGCCGATGAAATTGTTCCAAAAGAAATAAACCCCAATTTTGTTTCGCAAATTGTAGAAGAAGGAAAAAAAAGAGCCTTAGTACAAGCTATTTTACCAGATGTTAGTGAAGCCGAAATTTTAGGATATACACCCAAACAGCTAGAATGGGCTGAGAATTTCGAAACAGAAATATGGAAGTATTTTGTGCAAAATGAAATATTATTTAATAATGATAAACAATACATTACAAGATTTATTGAGGATGCACCTTTTTCTAAATTTTATTTAGAGTTAGATAAAGATTCACCTGGTAAAATTGGTGTATGGTTTGGTTGGCAAATTGTAAAAGCCTTTAGAGAAAATAACAAGGTAAGTTTACAGCAATTAATGCAAATCAATAATGAGGAAATATTTAATAAATCTAAATATAAACCTCGAAAAAACTAAGAACATGGCAGTGAAACACAATTCAGAAATAGTAGTTAAAGTAGGTTTAGACGAGAATAAAATACCTGAAAAATTGGCTTGGACTGCAAAAGATGGTGGCGTAGAAAATATGGAGGCAAAATCTGTATTGCTCTCCGTATGGGATAGTGCTCAAAAAGATACCTATAAAATCAATCTTTGGACCAAAGATATGCCTGTAGAAGAAATGAAAATATTTTTTCATCAAACTTTAGTCTCTATGGCAGATTCTTTTGAAACCGCAACAAATGATGATAAAATGAGTGCAACTATGCGCGATTTTTGTGATTATTTTGCTGAAAAATTGGAGCTTGGGAAAAAGAAGTAATTAACTTTTATATGCAGCTATTTTTTTTATAATTTGTTGGTAATCTATTTCGTTATTTACAAAATCCATTTCCGATACATCGATAACCAAAGTATTTAATTGCTCTTTGGTTTTGATAAAATTTGAATATCCTTGATGTATTTTATCTAAATAATCGGGTTGGATATTTTGTTCGTATGCTCTCCCTCTTCTTTTAATATTTGCTAAAAGCCGATCTGTACTTTGGTATAGGTAGATATAAATATCGGGTTTTGCAATTTCCTTATACATAATATCAAACATTTTGCGGTATAAGTTGTATTCTTCTTTGGGTAGTGTAATTTGAGCAAAAATTAAGGACTTGAATATAAAGTAATCCGATACTATAAAGTTTTTAAACAAATCAAATTGAGCCAAATCATCTGTTAGTTGATGGTATCTATCTGCCAAAAAACTCATTTCTAACGGAAATGCATAACGCTCTTTATCTTCATAAAATTTTGGTAAAAATGGATTATCCGCAAACCTTTCTAACACCAGTTTTGCGTTAAAATCATCTCCTAATTTTTTAGCTAAAGAGGTTTTACCAGAACCAATATTACCTTCAATGGCAATATAATTATACTTTTCGACCAGCGAAATTGGACGATTAATTTTTAAGGCTATTTTTTCAATGGCTTCACTATCGGTTACATTTTGCAAACAAAAAAGTATCGGTTTTTTTGCAATAGGATGTATTGCCTTTGGCGCAATTTCTGCAAGAGGAGCCAATACAAACTTTCTTTCTAACATTTTTGGGTGAGGCACCTTTAAATTGTTGTAAAAAATCACTTCATCATCAAATAGTAAAATATCTATATCAATAAGTCTGCTACAATAATTGTTAGAATTATTTCTAATTCTTCCCAATTGAGACTCAATTTGAAGTACAGTTGTAATTAACTTTTCAGGATTTAAATTGGTGCTAACTTCCATACAAATATTATAAAAATCATCGCCTTCAAAACCCCAAGATTTAGTTTGATAGATAGAAGAGATCTTTTTAATTTGACCAATTTTCTGGCTTATTCTATTTACAGCATTTTGTAAATTTTCAAGCCTGTTTCCTTGGTTACTTCCTAAAGATAA
>JAUIAA010000219.1 GCA_030425715.1 Bacteroidia bacterium
TGATCTTTTGGAATTTCTTTTAAACCAGCTTTGGCTATCCCATTGTCGTATTCTGCAACATATTTTAACCTACAATTGTTTTTAGCAGCATTTGCATACAACGCAGCAAAATGATCGGTTTCGGCAATAAGTGTCTCTTTAAATTTTTCTACAGTATCTGCTTGCATAGAAGATTCAGGCAAGAAGGAAACATTGTCTATATCTTGCAATTCTAACTCTTTTCCACTTTCACGAATCAGGATTAAAATTTTTCGCATAACATCTACACCACTTAAATCAATTCTTGGGTCAGGTTCTGTATAACCTTCTATTCCAGCTTGGTGAACTACTTCTGAAAATGTATTTTTATCGTTAAAATTATTGAATATAAAATTTAAACTACCCGATAAAACAGCTTGTATTTTAGTTATTTCGTCACCTGAATTGATCAAATTTTGTAAAGTATCAATAATTGGTAAACCTGCACCTACATTGGTTTCGTATAAAAATGGAGCACTGTATTCTCTAGATAATTTTTTAAGTTTTACATAGTTTTCATAACTCGAAGAGCAAGCCACTTTATTACAAGCTACCACTGCAATACTTTGTTTTAGGTAATCTTCGTAATAATGAGGTAAGTCGCTATTGGCTGTATTATCCACAAAAACACTATTCCTCAAATTAAGAGTTTTTACCTTTTGAAAAAAGTTTGAAAAACTTGTAGTGAGTTCGCTATCTACTAATTTTTCTGACCAATTGGATAAATCTATTCCATTTTCTTCAAAATACATTTTTTTTGAATTGGATAAGCCAATTACTCGTAAGTTGATATGTAATTTGTTTAACAAAAACTTTTGTTGCTGTTCGATTTGTTCTAGTAATTTTCCTCCAACATTTCCCACACCCATGATAAACAAGTTGATTTGTTTGATTTGGTTTTCAAAAAAACTAGCATGTAAAGTATTTAAAGCCTTTTTTACATCTTTTCTATCAATGATTGCCGATATGTTTTTTTCAGTAGAGCCCTGGGCAATAGCCTTGATATTTACATTGTTATACCCTAGACTACTAAACATTTTACCACTTATTCCTTGATGAGACTTCATATTATCGCCAACTAAAGCGATTATTGCTAAATCTTTTTCAATGACTACTGGATGTACTTTATGTTGTAAAATTTCTAAAGCAAATTGGTTATCGATTGCCTTTTTTGCACAACTGGCGTCTTGGGCATCTATGGCAATACAAATAGATTGTTCACTTGAAGCTTGTGTAATGAATTTTACATTGATATTCTCTAACAAAAGCGCTTCAAAAAAACGTTTAGAAATTCCAGGTACGCCTACCATACCATTTCCTTCTAAGGTTAGTAAGGCTATATTTTCTATATGGCTAATTCCTGTTACAGTTAGATTATTTTTAGATGCTGCATTAGAAATTAAAGTCCCATTTTCATTCGGTTTAAAAGTGTTTTTTACAAGAATAGGGATGGATTTATCCAAAACGGGTTGAATGGTAGGAGGGTAGATTACTTTTGCTCCAAAATAAGAGAGTTCCATCGCCTCTTGGTAAGAAATGGTATCGATAGGTTTGGCCTGTTTTACCAATTTTGGATTGGCAGTATAAAGTCCGCTAACATCTGTCCAAATTTCTAACAATTCTGCATCTAAAGCGTTGGCAAAAATTGCGGCAGTAAAATCAGAACCACCACGACCTAAGGTTGTAATTTCATTAGCTTCATTAGAAGCTATAAAACCTGGTGCTAATACTATTTTAGCTTTCTGTTCTTTAACAAATTGTTGTATATTTTGGTAAGTCAATTGGTGATTTACATGGGAATTGGTATAGTTGCTATCTGTTTTAATATGCTCAATACTATTAAAATATACTGTGCTTAAACCTTTGTGAAGTAGAGCTTCATAAATAATTATAGAAGATAACGCTTCGCCAAAACTTGAAATTTTAGCTTGAGATTTTGTAGAAAGATCTTTTAGTAAAAACACCCCGTTTAAGGTGGTTTCTAGTAATGAAATTTGTTCTTTTACTTTACCTTTAATTTTACTTTGTTTGTTTTGTGGTAGTAGTTCTTCAATGATTTGAAAATGAATGGTTTCAATTTCTTGAAGTAGATGAACATAGTTCTTATTTTCGTGAGCTAACTTTGCAGAAGCTACCAATAAGTTAGTAATGCCACCAACTGCAGAAACAACTACAATATTTTTGTCTTTCTTTTTAGCTATTATTTCAATTACTTGACTGATATTTTTGGCTGAACCTACTGAAGTTCCACCGAATTTAGAAACTATCATTTGTTGATGTTTTTAATTTTAAATAATTTTTGAACTGTTACCATTTTCTTTACAAAATGGTATAAACGCGTGTGAATAAATATAGAATAATAACCCCTAAAGGGTAATGAAAGTAGTTGTGCCAATAATGCGTATTGGAGTAGAGAAAAAACTGCGGATATTTGTATATAATTGTATCACGAAGCAAATATATAAGTTTTTTTTAATTGGTAAAATAAAAAATATTTCTTTTCATAATATTTATGAATATCAATTATTTGTTATCAAAATATTAATATTATGCCATTTTAAATCGAAAATATTTACGATATAAAAAAAGCTGCAATCATCGATTGCAGCTTTTTTTTACTTGGTAGATTTATCTTTATCAATCTTAATTTTTAGTTTATTCGTTTTTTTGTCTAAATCTAGTGTGATAGAATCATTTTCGTTTAAATGGGCATTCACTATTTCTTCAGCCAAAGCATCTTCAATATATTTTTGAATTGCCCTTTTTAAAGGTCTAGCACCATATTGTTTATCAAAACCTTTGTCTACTATATAATCTTTTGCTGATTTTGTTAAGGTTAAATGGTAACCTAATTTTGAAATTCTAGCATATAATTTTTCTAATTCAATATCGATAATGGCGTGGATATCTTTTCGTTCTAAAGCATTGAAAATAATAACATCATCAATACGGTTTAAAAATTCTGGAGCAAAACTTTTCTTTAAGGCATTTTCAATAACACTTTTTGCGGCATCATCGGCTTGTGCTTTTTTCGAAGCTGTTCCAAAACCAACACCAGTACCAAAATCTTTTAATTGACGGGAACCAATATTCGATGTCATGATAATAATGGTATGTCTAAAATCAATTTTTCTTCCTAAACTATCCGTAATATAGCCGTCATCTAAAATTTGTAAAAGCATGTTAAATACATCTGGATGTGCTTTTTCAATTTCGTCTAAAAGTACTACAGCATAAGGTTTACGACGAATTTTTTCAGTCAACTGACCACCTTCCTCATAACCTACATAGCCTGGAGGCGCGCCAATCAATCTTGAAATGGCAAATTTTTCCATGTATTCACTCATGTCAATTCTAACCAATGCGTCTTGAGAATCAAACAATTCGGTAGCAAGTACCTTGGCTAATTGGGTTTTACCAACTCCTGTTTGTCCTAAAAATATAAACGAACCAATAGGTTTGTTAGGATCTTTTAGTCCAATTCTATTTCTTTGAATTGCTTTAACTACTTTTGTAACGGCTTCATCTTGACCAATTACTTTTCCTTTTATAGAATTTGGTAACTCTTTTAATCTTTTACTTTCAGCTTCTGCAATTCTATTTACAGGTATGCCAGTCATCATGCTCACTACTTCGGCAACATTGTCTTCGGTAACAATTTCTTTGTGTAATTTGGATTGTTCTTCCCATTCTAATTGGGCAATTTCTAGTTCTTTTTCTGTTCTTTTTTCGTCATCTCGTAGTCTAGCAGCCTCTTCGTATTTTTGACTTTTTACTACTTGATTTTTATGCTCTCTAATTTCTTCTAATTTTTTTTCTAGCTCCAAAACCTGTTTTGGCACTACAATATTGGTAATATGAATTCGAGAACCTGCTTCATCTAAAGCATCTATAGCTTTATCGGGTAAAAACCGATCCGTCATATATCTGTTGGTCAAGGTAACACAAGCTTTGATGGCATCGTCTGTAAATTCTACATTGTGATGGTCTTCGTACTTGTTTTTTATATTGTTT
>JAUIAA010000220.1 GCA_030425715.1 Bacteroidia bacterium
TTGCTGTAATTGAAAAAATGGACAAAACTTTAGGTAAAATCAAGGTGCAATTGCCAAGTAGCGTAATCAAACTTGGTTCTTTGGTAAAAACCAATTTGGGTTATTATTTTTTAGCTATTTCTCTAGGGCAAGTTGATATTAAAAACCAAATAGTTTATGTGGTTTCATTGGTCTCACCAATTGGAGCACAACTCATTGGAAAAAAAGTAGGGGAAACGATAGAATTTAATAACAGAAAAATTATTATAGAAAAAATAGTATAAAAAAAGACACTTAAAAAAAGTGCCTTTAAAATATCTAAATACTTAATTTTTAATTCAAAGCGTTTACTGTTTCTATTTTTCCAGGTAGCAATTGTTTTAAGGTTGCTTCGATTCCATTTTTTAAGGTTATGGTAGAAGATGGGCATCCATTACATGCTCCTTGTAGCATCACATTTACTTCTTTGGTTTCTGGCAAATAGGATAAAAATTGAATATTACCGCCATCTCCAGCAACCGCCGGTTTGATGTACTCTTCTAAAACCGCAATAATTTCTTTAGAAGTAGTGTCGTTTGTAGGCTGGTAAGCAATATTTTCTGATTGTTCTTCTACTTTTTTCGGTTGGTATTCCTTAGATACAATTCGCTTATCATTTTGTATATACTCTTTGATAAAATCTCTTACTTCGGTATTGATTTCAAACCAATCCGAATCTGGAGTTTTGGTAATAGAAATATAATTTTGCGAAATAAATATTTCCTTTACATAGGGAAAATTATACAGTTCTTGCGCCATTGGCACATGTTTAGCATCTTCTAAATTTAACACCTCAATATTTTGAGAGGTAAGCAGTTTATTGGTAACAAATTTTTGCGCATTAGGGTTTGGCGTACTTTCTGCATATACTTCTATCGCAGCCGTTTTGTTCTCTTTTTGTGCAAATACCGAATCGTTTTGGGTAATGTAAGTTTGAAAAATATCTTGTAATTCACTTTGTACTTCTACCCAGTTTAAAATGTCAAATTTTTCAACTGCAATAAAATTGGCAGAGATGAATACTTTTTTAACAAATGGTAAGTGAAACAATTGCTGTACTAATGCAGAGTTTCCAGCATCGTCAATCGAGTTGTATTCAAAACTATCTTTGGTAAGCATTTTACTGCAAACAAATTTTAAAATAGCAGGATTTTCTGTTCTTTCAATATGAATCTGAGCCATAATCATTCTAATTTTAGACTGCAAATTTACGAAAGATTTTATGCTTATATTTGATTTGAACTAAAAGATGTATTTTATTTAACATGATTATTAAAGAACTTAATGGTAAAAAGCCACAATTTGGTAGGGAATGTTTTTTTGCCGAAAATGCAGTAATTGTTGGTGAGGTTAGTATGGGAGATCAATGTAGTATTTGGTACAATGCTGTAATTAGAGGAGATGTACATTTTATTAAAATGGGCAATAAAGTAAATGTACAAGATGGTGCTGTAATTCATGCTACTTACCAAGTTTCACCAACTACTATTGGCAATAATGTTTCTATCGGGCATAATGCCTTGGTGCATGGTTGTACCATACACGATAATGTTTTAATTGGAATGGGTGCCATTGTTATGGATGATTGTATTGTAGAAAGCAATAGTATCATTGCAGCAGGAGCTGTATTGACCAAAAATACACATGTAAAATCTGGAAGTATTTATGCAGGTGTACCAGCTAAAAAAATAAAAGATATTAGTGAAGAACTCATCTCTGGAGAAATTGATAGAATTGCTAACAATTATATAAAATATGCCAATTGGTACAAATAAAAAAACCATCGAAAAGGCCGATGGTTTTTTTAAGTAGATGTAAAAGGATATTTATTAAATACCTAATTTAGATTTAACCGATGGTAATAAATCTTCTCCTTCAAAAAAGATCAATCCTTTACCAGGAGATGAATCAAATACATATTTAATACCTTTTTCTTTTGCTACATCGCTAACTGCCTTTTGTGCTTTTTCAACAATAGGTTTTAACAAATCAAAACGTTTTTTTTGTAATTCTTGATCTGCTGTTTGCGCATATTTTTGAATTTTTTGTTTCAAACCTTCTACTTCTAATCTACGCTCATCATTCTTTGCATTGGTTTGTGTAGCAGCTTCTTCGTCATACTTTTTCAATTTTGCTTGTAAAGCAGTAGCTTGTGCATTGTACTCATCTGCATAAGACTGTTGTACTTTTTTCAACTCATCTTCCATGGTTTTTGTTTCTGGCATAGCCATCAATAATTCCTCACTGTTAATGTGTGCAACATTTTGCGCTTGAACTGAATTAAACGCTGAAAAAAGGACAATTGCTACGAATAAATTTCTTAATAATTTCATTTTAAAATAATTTGTTAATAATAATTCTTTTGGTTCTACTTTCTTTTAATTGTTGTTTTCAATTTGACTTTCTCTCGCTTTCTTTCGATCTTCTATTTCTTTCAATTTTGCTGCTCGTTTTTCATCGGCAACTTTTTTAAGCGAATCTCTCATGCGAATTCTGTCTTCTTGCTGTTTTTTTATTTTCTCTCTTAACGCTTCTCGTTTTGCGTTTCGTTCATTAATTTTTCTTTGCTCCTCTGATATTTCTTCTTGTCCGTCATTAGGAGGATTACTAATTTCTTGCCCTTCTACTGCAGCTTCTTCGGTAGTATTTTCCTCTAAAGCTTCCTCTGTTGGAACATTACTTTCCTTTTTTGCTGCAGCTGCATCGAGTCTTTGTTGTTTTTTATCGGCAACAATTTGTCTTTTTCTATTTTTAACAATACTGTTTAAAACTAGCTCGCTAATATCAAACTTATTGTTACTGTATAACAAAATTAAATCACTCGATTTATCTAAAACAAAATCGTAACGCTTTTTTTGAGCAATATCTTGTATGGCGTTGTATACTTGGTCTTGCACAGGTGTTGCCAATTGTTTTCTTAACTGAAATAAATCTCCAGTTGGGCCAAAATAGGCTTGTTGTAAACGTTTTAATTCTTTGTTTTTTATATCAATATCTTCTTCGCGTTCTTCAATTAGTTCTTTGGTCAATAAAGATTTTTCGTTACTAAGATCTGTTTTTAACGCTTCAATTTCCTCTGTAAGCCCATCTAATTTTTTTTGCCAAGTCTTCACTTTTTGATCTAATTGATTTTGGGCTTCAACATAATCAGGAATATTTTCTAAAATATAATCCATATCAATATAACCAATCCTTTGCGCTTTTTGTGCAATTGCGGTTAGACTGATAAAAAACAGGAATACTATTAATATTCTTTTTATTGCCATTTTAATTAGTTTTAAGAAAAAACCGTGCCAAAACAATTTTGGCAAATATAATCATTTAGCTTAGAATTGCTGTCCTATGATAAAATGTGTTTGCCAACCCGAAATTTCATTGGTGCCAGGTATATCGTCAAATCCATATCCAAAGTCAATTCCTAACAATCCAAATGCGGGCATAAATACTCTAATACCAGCACCCGCTGATCTTTTTAAAGAGAATGGATTATAGTCTTGAAAGCCATCCCAAGAATTACCACCCTCTAAAAAGGTCAATGCGTAAATAGATGCCGATGGTTTTAAAGTTATTGGGTATCTCAATTCAAAAGAAACTTTGTTGTAAATAGTACCTCCATTTACGCTTGATAAACTTGAATTTGGATAACCTCTCAGTGCTACAGTTTGTCTACCATCAAATTGACTAGTAGCCATACCATCACCACCTACGTAAAAACGCTCAAATGGAGGTGCACCAATATCTGAATTATAAGCACCTAAGAAGCCAAGTTCGGCATTGGACATCAAGGTTAACTTACCAATTACAGGACTAAACCATCTACCCGTAAAAATAATTTTGTAAAATTCTAACCATTTAAAACGTTCTTGATCTATTTCAGCAATGCCTTCAGCCGCTTGAGCTCTGATTGCATTTGTGTTATTAGCATCATTTTGTATTTCAATTAAATCATCCCTTTCAGCAATAAGAGCTTTATAATCCACACCATTAAACAAAGAGTAAGGAG
>JAUIAA010000221.1 GCA_030425715.1 Bacteroidia bacterium
TTTTGTAGTTGCCAGTATACTAATTATTGATTATTTCGTAGCAGAAGGTTGGATGCAAAAAATATTAATGCTCCTACCCCTAGTGCTTTTCATTCTCATTCTTCAGTTTTTTAGAAACCCCAAAAGAAATACCGTGATTGACCACAGTCAAATTATCGCTCCTGCAGATGGTAAAGTTGTGGTAATTGAAGAAGTGGAAGAAAAAGAATATTTTAAAGACAAAAGAAGACAAATTTCTATATTTATGTCTCCACTTAATGTACATGTTACTAGGTATCCTATTAGCGGAGAAGTAATGTACAGCAAGTACCACCCAGGTAAATATTTGGTAGCTTGGCATCCAAAATCTTCTGAAGAGAACGAACGAACTACCATTGTGGTTAAAGGCCCAAAAGTGGGAGAAATATTATACCGTCAAATAGCAGGAGCTATGGCTAAACGCATTGTAAATTACGCAAAAGTTGATGATATGGCTATCCAAGGTAGTGATGCTGGATTTATAAAATTTGGTTCTAGAATTGATATTTTTGTACCTTTGGATATGAAAATTAATGTACAGTTAAACCAAAAAGTACAAGGTGGTAAAACTGTAATTGCACATATTTAAATGTCAACAGATTTAGATCGCAGATTTAAAAAAGCCTACGAAATTGCTTCGGCGATGACCGAAAAATTGCCTCCAGATGTAATGCTGCGTTTTTATGCCTATTACAAACATGGTTCTAGCGAAGATCAATCTGTATTACCTTCTGGAAATGACCCAATTAGAAATGCTTTTAAACTCAATGCTTGGTTTCAAATTAACAATATTGGTGCGGATGATGCCAAAAAAGAGTACATTAAACTAGTAGAAAAATACACGAAACAAAAAATTAAATAAATATTCAAAATTATGAAAAAATTAATCACACTATCGTTAGTACTTTTTATTGCTGTACAATTTACATCTTGTAAAAAATCAAAAGAAACTACCGAAGAAAACAAAGTAGCCTTAAACAAGTATACCATTGATACTAAAAATGTAGACGTGCACTGGACTGCCTATAAAACAACAGATAAACTTCCTGTAAAAGGTGTTTTTCAAGAAGTTAAACTAAGCAATAATAACGCTTCAGAAAACCAAGCAGGTGTATTAAACGGGTTGAAATTTGAAATTCCTGTTGCAAGTATTTTTAGCAAAGACAGCATTAGAGATGGGAAATTAAAGCAGTTCTTTTTTGGTGTAATGGAAAATACAGTAAATCTGACAGGTACATTAAATAATGTAGCTAATGGAAGTGGAAATGTAGACTTAAATATGAATGGTATTACTAAAAACCTACCCTTTACTTTTGAAATTTCTGGAGATACTATTGCCATAAAAAGTACCATCCAATTAGACAACTGGAATGGTGCTACTGCATTAGCTTCTTTAAACGAAGCTTGTAAAGAATTACATACAGGTGCCGATGGTGTTACCAAAACTTGGAACGAAGTGGATGTAAAAGTTAACGTTTTAACCAAAAAAGACTAATGAAAAAGGTAACAGGCATTGGCGGTATTTTTTTTAAATGTGATGATCCTGAAAAAATAAAATCATGGTATCATGACAATTTAGGGTTGGTGGTAGATGCTTACGGTTCTTCTTTTGAGTCTAGAAACACCAATAATCCTGAAAAAATAAATTATCTACAGTGGAGCCCTTTTGACAAAAACACCAAATACTTTGAACCTTCTAAAAAAGAATTCATGATAAATTATCGAGTTGATAATTTAGAACTTTTGGTTAAAGAATTGAAATCAAATGGAGTAACTATTCTTGATGAAATAGAGAGTTTTGATTACGGTAAATTTATACACATATTAGATCCCGAAGGCAATAAAATTGAACTTTGGGAACCTGTTGACCAAGTTTTTACCGATTTCTTAAAAGGCAATACTACCAAGTAAGAGTTATTAGATAAACAACAAAAAAGCAGGATTTAATCCTGCTTTTTTGTTGCTACCATTTGTATACTTAAATCGAAGTACACTATAATTTCATTGTTACTCCTACCCCTCCAGTAGCACCTTGTAGCATTCCGCCACCAAGCTCAAGGTAAACACCCCATTTTTCATTCCAAAACCATCTACCTCCAATATGTAAACCCAAATCAAAACCACTATCATCATGGCCGTTACCGTTATAAATTGAATAACCAACTCCAGCACCACCATAAACATCCCAAGCATCATCTTCAATATCAAAAATATTATCAAAATAATAATTAGCTTTAACTCCTAGGTTTAACCAGTCAAAGTCAAAATTTGTATTTGCTCCAGGCGCAATAGTAATGTCTTTGTGAACTGGAATTTCATAGTTTACGCCTACCAAGCCAAAATTCAATTCTTTTCTAGCTTGTCCAAAAATATTTGACGCATTTAGTCCTAAAGTAAATACAAATAATAAGGTAATTTTTCTCATCTTTTTTTGTTTCAATTTTACTGGGCACAAAAATAAAAGCTATAATATTTTTTTCAAAAATATTATAGCTTTATTTAGGCTAAAAAAACACAAAATTTACTTTACTGTAAATGCTTCATACTTTCTTCTAACATTGCAATTTTAGAAATAGCATCTGCTTCTTTTTTCCTTTCACTTTCGATAACCTTTTCAGGAGCATTATTTACAAATCGTTCGTTACTTAGCTTTTTTTGTACAGATTGCAAAAAGCCTTTAGTATAATTTATTTCTTCTGTCAATTTTTTCAATTCCTCTTCTACATTTATATTTTGCGAAACGGGTATAAAAAATTCATTGGAGTTTATTCTAAACGCCATCGATCCTTCTACCTTCTGTGCTACTTTTTCAATTTGAGAAATATTGCACAATTTTGCAATAACAGCGTGTAATTCAATAGGAATAGCATCTTTTTCAAGAATAGATAATGAAATAGATTCTTTAAATGAAATATTTTTCTCTTTACGAATATTTCTAACAGCAGAAACAATTTCTTGCACTTCTTTAAAATTTTCTAAGATTGCTTCATTTACGCCTGAAGTTTTTGGGTAATCGGCAATAATCAAAGCTTCTTCAGGGCTTCTTTCTTTAAAATATTGCCATATTTCTTCGGTGATAAACGGCATAAAAGGGTGTAATATTTTGATGTTATTTTCAAAAAATAAAACAGTAGCTTCTAATGTTTTTCTATCTATTGGCTTACCAAATTCTGGCTTTACCAACTCTAAATACCACGATGAAAAATCATCCCAAATTAATTTATAAATTGCAGTTAAAGCATCTGATAATCTATATTGTTCAAATTGATCTTCAACAAAAGTCAAAGTTTTTTGAAACTTAGATTGATACCATGCAATGGCCACTTTTGCAGAGGCTGGTTGTGGTACATCTTTATCAACTTCCCAACCTTTCACCAATCGGAATGCATTCCAAATTTTGTTGGCAAAGTTGGAGCCTTGTTGGCAAAGGGCTTCATCAAACAATAAATCGTTTCCAGCCGCTGCACTTAATAACAGCCCTACACGAACTCCGTCAGCTCCAAAATCTTCAATTAACTTTAAAGCATCTGGTGAGTTCCCTAAGGATTTACTCATTTTTCTACGTTGCTTATCACGAACTAATCCTGTTAAGTAAACATTTTCAAACGGACGTGCATCTTTATACTCATATCCAGCAATAATCATACGAGCTACCCAGAAGAATAAAATATCTGGACCCGTTACTAAATCATTAGTTGGGTAGTAATACTTGATTTCTTCGTTCTCAGGATTACGTATTCCATCGAAAACTGACATTGGCCATAACCAAGAAGAAAACCACGTGTCTAACGCATCTGGATCTTGTTTTAAGTCAGAAGCAGTTAATGATGTATTTCCTGTTCTTTCTTGTGCTAGTTTTACTGCATCTTCAATATTTTCGGCTACTACAAAGTCTTCTTTTCCATCGCCGTAATAATAGGCAGGGATTTGCTGTCCCCATAACAACTGACGTGAAATATTCCAATCGCGAATGTTTTCCATCCAGTGACGATAGGTGTTT
>JAUIAA010000222.1 GCA_030425715.1 Bacteroidia bacterium
GTGGTTTAAAAACGGGATCCGTTTCCATGAATAAAACTATCCAGTATTGATAATTACTTTTGGTTGAGAAAACTTTAAGCTGCTCAATAGCCTCATCCATTTTACCTTCATGGGCATATAGCGTAGCCATACTGGCAGGCTTGTAAATAGATTTATCATTTTTACAATATGCGGTATAGGAATCAAAATATTCAGAAGCTTGTTTTTTTAAACCCATCTTTTCGTACACCAAACCAATCTTGATGTCTTCTTGAGGATAAATATCTAAATCGTGTTTTTTTCTAGCGGCCACAAATTTTTCATAATATAAAAAAGCCGTATCATAATCTTCTTGATAATAATACAATTTTGCCACTTCTTGTAAAATATCAAGACGTGTGGTATCCTTTTGGAATTCTTTTATCAACAAATCATTAGTTTGTTCAAGGTTTCTATCTTTAGCATATAAAATAAAAGCTTTTACATAGGGAGCATAAGAATTATTAGGGTCGTAATCTAGAGAGGTATCAATATATGTGTTTGCTTTTTCAATAAAACCATTTTGAATAAGCGCGTTACTTAAGTTTAAATAAATAAAACTTTTGGCAATGGAATCATTGGCAGCAATATCCAATTGTATTCCTTTTAATGCATAGGTCAGATATTTTGCAGTATTTGGAACATAATTGGCATATAAATTGGAAAGCATATTTATTACAGCCGATGAATTAGGATTGTATTCTAGTGCTTTCTCCAGATGAGGCAACGCCAATCTATATTCTTTGATATACATATAATATACCGCCTTGGCAATCAAACTTTCGGCAGATTTAGGGTTGTACAACAAGGCTTTATCTGCATTGTAATTAATTAGTTCTGTATATTGTTTTTGCTTTTGGAATAAGTCGAGATAATAATAAGAAAATGCGATATAGGCATAAGCTAACGAGAATTGTGGATCTTCAGAGACAGCCTTTTCAAAAAGCGAAATGGCTTCTTCTAACCCTTCCTTTGTTCTAGTATTATAAGGTTCAAGAGCTTGTAGATAATAATCATAAGCTACTAGGTTTTCCGTAGGTTTTTTCTCAATTTGTTCCATTTCGGCAGACGTTATCTTTGCCTGTATAGCGTCGGCAATTTTTTTTGCCACTTCATTTTGCAAATCAAATATATCTACCACTTTTTTATTGTACTGTTCTACCCAAATTGGGGTATCTGTTGAAGCTTCAATCAATTGGATATTCAATAAAACCCGATTTCCAACCCGCTGACCACTACCTTCTACCAGATAGTTTACGTTGAGCTCTTCGGCTATCTCTGGAATACTCTTATTGGTATGCCTGTATTTTTCTGCAGAAGTTCTACTAATGACCCGTAAATCTTCTATTTTCTGAAGATTGTTTAAGACAGATTCCATCAACCCATTAACAAAATAAAGATTTGATGCATCGCTACTCTCATTTTTGAAGGGTAACACAGCTATAAATTTTTCAATTTCTACTTCATTATTTTTTTGCTTTTTACTGAAGATAAAAAAGGAGATAATGAGGACTACCAAAGAAACCGTAGCCAACATGATTTTTCTTTGATGTTGCTTTAAAAAAGGGGTTTGAACAGATTCTTTTTCCGCTATTACCATACCTTTCCCAACATCTCCAGGAGGATGCCCATAATACTCTCGAAAGCATTTAATAAAATAAGAGGCACTACCAAAGCCAACTTGATGCGAAACTTCGGAAATTGTTAATTGCGTTTCTTTTAGTAACTCTATACTCTTTTTTAAACGTACCTGACGAATAAACTGACTTGCCGAGAGTTGGGTATGCTTCTTAATTTTACGGAGCAAGTTAGAACGACTCATGTGCATCATATCTGCCAATTCGGAAACCCCAAATTGTTCGTTAGAAAGATTCTCTAGAATAATAGATTCTATCTTTTTAATAAAATTTTCTTCAGTATTTGATACGTTTGACATGCTGTTTTTTGCTGCGTCTAAATTAGAACAATTTACACACATATGCACATGAACATATTTATGCAATATTTAGGGTTTGCGTCATAATTTATAATCCTGCATCATAGTTTTTATTGATTTCTCAAACTTTACATATTTAAACGCATAGCTCATACGCACTACCTTTTCTTTCACCGCATCTTTGTACCAACAAAAATTAAAAAATTAAATCTTTAAAAGTAGAACCATGAAAACATTAAAAATTAATTCATTGAAAACGTTATTAATCCTTTCCTACATCACCCTTTTTCTAACCAATGCTTGTGCACAGACAGATAAGAAATCTATATCAGTTGCAAGCAGCAATACAGAATCAGTTGTAGCTAAACCAGAAATGAATATCAATACTGCCGTAGTCTCTGGAAACTTAGAGGTTGTTAAACAACATATCAAAGCAGGAACCGATATCAATGAGAAGGATGCTATGAGTGGATCAACACCTTTAATTACTGCAGCTACTTTTGGTAAAAATGATATTGCTAAAGCATTGATAGATGCTGGTGCCGATTTATCCATTAAAAATAATGATGGAGCTACAGCTTTGCACAGTGCTGCTTTCTTTTGCTATGTTGAAATCGTGCAAATGCTTATCGATGCCAAAGCTGATAAAACTATAAAAAATAATTTTGGTGCTACACCTAGAGAATCTGTCATGGGATCATTTGCTGATATGAAACCTATCTATGAAATGCTGCAACAACAATTAGGACCAATGGGTTTAAAGATTAATTTGAAGGACATTGAAAAAACACGTCCAGTAATTGCCATGATGTTACAGTAATTGGACTTAAAAATCGATTTAAAATGACAACAGAAAGAAGACACGATATCGATTGGTTACGCGTTATCGCAATTGGCTTATTATTAATTTATCACATCGCTATCATTTTCCAACCATGGGCACTATTTATTGGCTTTATAAAAAGTGACGAACCTATAGAAGGCTTATGGAAACCTATGACCATGCTTAATGTTTGGCGTATTCCACTTTTATTTTATGTATCAGGTATGGGACTTTATTTTGCCTTAAAAAAGCGCACTTGGAGGCAATTGCTTGTAGAGCGTTCCAAGCGTATCCTATTGCCATTTGTCTTTGGTATTCTAGCCATTACACCATTGCATATGTACATTTTTCAGGAATATTATAATATGCCTTTAAGCTATTATCCACATATGGGGCATTTGTGGTTTTTAGGGAATATTTTTGTGTATGTAATAGTGCTCTTACCAGTTTTTTTCTATTTAAAGAAACAAGAAGAGGGACGATTTAAAAAAGGATTGTCCTCTTTAATGAGCCATCCAATAGGCCCCTTATCGATATCTGTGTTTTTTGTACTGGAAGCCTTTTTAGTGAAGCCACAATTATTCCAGTTGTATGCACAAACGTGGCATGGTTTTTTTCTTGGATTAATCGCATTCTTTTCTGGTTTCCTATTGGTATATAGTGGTAAAGCATTTTGGCATACCGTATTAAAATGGCGATGGTTGTATATAGGTATTGCAGTCGTATTATATGCTATACGATTAACTATATTTGAAACCGTATCCCCTGGATATCTTATGGCTATCGAATCGAATTGTTGGATATTTGGTGTTTTTGGATTGAGTTATAAGTATTTAAATAAACCTAGTGCTTTATTGAGTTACTTAAGTCAAGCGGCTTATCCGGTTTACATAATTCATATGTTTGTATTGTACGCAGCAGCCTCAATTATTTTACCTTTGTCAATACATCCTATACTTAAATTCATCGCTGTTGTAGCATTTACAGGTGTTTTTTGTTATCTCATTTATGAATTTATCATTAGGAGGATAAATATTTTAAGACCTTTGTTTGGATTGAAATGGAGAACGAAAAACAGAGAAAAAGTTATGAGATTTAACACAATTTCTAGATTAAAGAATGGTACCATTAAAAAATAATAGGAGTCCTAAATGGAATATGACATAATGAAGAAAAATAAAATAAAACAA
>JAUIAA010000223.1 GCA_030425715.1 Bacteroidia bacterium
TTACCGTTGGGGACCTAGAGATTTTGAAGAAAATGCTCGAGATGGTTTTGGTGTTGATTGGCCAGTTCGATACAAAGATTTGAAAAAGTGGTACGACTATGTAGAATCTTTTGCTGGGATTAGTGGCAATAAAGATGGTTTAGAACAACTGCCAGATGGAAATTTTTTACCTCCTATGGAATTGAATTGTGTAGAAGAGGTGTTGAAAGAAAAATTAGCAGAAAATTATGAAGATAGATTATTAACGATTGGTAGAGTAGCACATATTACTGGAGAAAACACACATGAAGGAAGATCCAATTGTCAATATAGAAATAGATGTATAAGAGGTTGTCCGTTTGGAGGTTATTTTAGTAGTAATGCTTCTACCTTACCCGCCGCTGATAGAACAGGTAATATGACCTTAAGACCAAATTCTATAGTACATGAAATTATTTATGACGATAAATTAAAATTAGCAACCGGGGTTAGAGTGATAGATACAGAGAGTAAAGAAAAATTTGAATTTTATGCTGATATTATTTTTTGCTGTGCTTCATCTATTCCTACTGCATCCATACTCATGCAATCCAAATCGGAAAGATTCCCTAATGGATTAGGAAATGACTCTGGGGAATTAGGTCATAATATTATGGATCATCATTTAGGTGTTGGAGCCTCAGGAGCAATTGCAGGTTTTGAAGATAAATACTATAAAGGAAGAAGACCAAACGGAATTTATATACCAAGATTTAGAAACGTAAATAATAAAACTCAAAAGAAAGAATTTTTAAGAGGCTATGGTTATCAAGGTGGTGCTGGAAGATGGGGAATTGCAGAACATGTTAGCGAATTGGCCTATGGACCAGATTTTAAAGAGGGTATTTTAAAACCTGGAAAATGGCGCATGAGTTTGGGCGGTTTTGGTGAATGTTTACCCTACCATGAAAATAAAATGAGTCTAGATTATAATAAACTTGATGATTGGGGATTGCCAACGGTTACCTTTGATGCAGAATGGAAGGAAAATGAGCTAAAGATGCGTGAAGATATGAAGCAACAAGCTGCCGAAATGCTAGAAAAAGCAGGCTTTACAGATATACAAACTTTCGATACTGTACATGCGCCAGGAATTGGTATTCATGAAATGGGGACAGCTAGAATGGGAAAAGACCCAAAAACCTCTGTTTTAAACAAAAACAATCAAATTCATACTGTGCCAAATGTATATGTAACCGATGGTGCTTGTATGACTTCTGCTGGATGTCAAAATCCATCGCTAACTTATATGGCATTAACGGCAAGAGCTGCAAACCATGCAGTAGAACAATTAAAAAAGAAAAAATCATGAATAGAAGAGAAGTATTAAAAGGATTAGGCCTTACGGCGGGATATGCTCTTACTGCACCTAGTATTTTAAGTATGTTGCAAAGTTGTACTACAAATACAGCAACTTGGACTCCTCTTTTTTTAACAGAAAATCAGGGAGTTGCTTTGGTTAATTTAGTAGATATTATTTTACCCAAAACAGAAAGTTCGCCCGGAGCTACAGAAGTGAATGTCCCAGAATTTCTAGATTTATATGCTAGTAAGGCTTATAATGAAGATGAGCAAAAGAACTACAAAAAAGGAGTAGATGCTATTTTAAATGAATTAGGTGTTGCAAACGGTAATCCTAATAGTTTAAAAACAGAGGTCTATGAAAATTTATTGGCTAAATATTTAAAAGCTTCAGACAGTCAAAAAGAGGCATTTAATGCACAAGAGAAATCGGTTTTTGATGCTTTAAAAAAATTAAGAAATGCTTCAGTTTGGGCTTACAAAACCAGTGAGAAAATAGGGGAAGAAGTACTTAGTTATGATCCCATTCCAGGAGCTTATTTAGGTTGCATTCCGGTAAGCGATGTTGGTAACGCATGGTCATTATAAAATAAAAATGATAAAAAAAATATTCTTATTAAGTTTTTTATTTGTTTTCTTTTTTGTGCAATGGAAGCAACCAACACCCCATAAAGAAAATTGGACTCCAATTTTTAATGGTACGGATTTAGAGGGATGGACTGCAAAAATTAGAGGAAAGGAATATGGTGATAATTACAAAAATACTTTTAGAGTAGTAGATGGTGTAATACAGGTAAATTACGATGGTTATGAAAAATTTAATGCCTCTTATGGGCATCTCTTTTATAAGAATGAATATTCTAACTATAAATTTAGAATGGATTATCGCTTTATAGGAGAACAATTGGCAGATGGAGCAGGATGGGCTACCCGCAACAGTGGGGTGATGATCCATTGTCAAGATCCTAAAACAATGGGTTTGAATCAAGAATTTCCTGTATGTATTGAGGTGCAATTATTGGGAGGTTTAAACAATGGAGAAAGGCCAACAGGCAATGTTTGTACTCCTGGAACACATATTGTTTTAGAAGATAAGTTGAATAAAGTACATTGTATCAATTCAAAATCAAAAACTTATAATGGCGACCAATGGGTGCACTTAGAAATTGAAGTTAGAAATGATTCAATCATCTCACATAAAATCAATGGAAAAACTGTGTTGACTTATTATAAACCTCAATATGGAGGAACTGTAGATTTTGATATGGAAAAATGGAAATTAAAAGAAGGTATGCCTGTAAAAAAAGGCTTTATCTCTTTACAAAGCGAAAGTCATCCGGTAGAGTTTAAGAATATTGAAATACTAGAATTAGAACCATGAATTATAGGGTGCTTTATAAATGAAGAATTTGTTTTTTTTGCTGATTTTCAGTTTTCTATTACTTAGTTTTAATAGTATACCTGCACAAAACTTTGAGAATTATAGCCAAAAAATAGAAGATAAAAATTTTGAGATAGAGCTTGTAGCTATACAAGGAGGAAGTTTTTTAATGGGTACAGAGGATCCAAAAAGAAATATGGACGAAAAACCCTTGCATAAGGTGGTTGTAGATGATTTCTGGATGGGTAAATATGAAATCAATTGGCAGCAATATGATGCGTTTGTGTTTACCGAAATATTGGATGACAATTTCTTATCAGAAAATGAATTAAAAAAATTAGGGATTGATGCCGTAAGTGCAGCAACTGCACCATATGTAGATATGAGTTTTGGTATGGGAAAAGAGAATAGCCCAGCTGTAAACATGACCCAATATGCAGCATTAATGTATTGTAAATGGTTAACCGCTAAAACGGGGGTGTTTTATAGATTACCAACAGAAGCCGAATGGGAGTTTGTTTGTAAACAAGGGAGAACAGACCAGGTTACAGACTTACAAAATGTGGGTTGGTTTGAAAAAAATTCAAATAAAAAATACCAAAAAACAGGTTTGAAAACACCAAATAAATTTGGGATTTATGATATGTTAGGCAATGTTTCTGAATGGGTATTAGATCAATATGAAGAGGATTATTATAAAAATTCTCCTAAAAATAATCCTTGGAATAAACCTGATCAATTATATCCAAGAGTGGTAAGAGGTGGTTCATGGAAAGATACTGCTGATAAATTGTGTTGTACTTCACGTCAAAGATCCAATGCAAATTGGAAAAGAAGAGATCCGCAAATCCCAAAAAGTAATTGGTGGCATACTAATGCACCGTTTGTTGGATTTAGAGTGGTAAGACCAAAAAAGCAACCTAGCAAAGAAGAAATTGAACAATATTGGCTAAAAGCTATTGAAGATTATGGAATAAATTAAACAACAGTAATATGAAGAATTTCACAAGAAGGAATTTTGTAAAAGGTTCGAGTTTGGTAACTGGGGGTATAATATTAGCTCCATCTATTATTTCAGCCAATCCTTTGTTTAAAAATGAAAAAACATTAAAATTAGCTGTAGTTGGTTGTGGAGGTAGAGGTACAGGTGCAGTTAGCCAAGCTTTAAGGGCAGACAACAATGTAAAGTTGGTAGCAATGGCCGATGCGTTTGAAGATAGGTTAAATGATTCTTT
>JAUIAA010000224.1 GCA_030425715.1 Bacteroidia bacterium
AGACAAAGGTGTCATGATTATTGGGAGTATTAAAGCATAGGAATAATAAAATAGTTTCCATGCAATTATATGCAGTAATTGATTTGAATATTTCTTTTTATTGCTTAGCAACCCCATATCGCTATAGCGTTTTAGACGCACAAAATCTTTTGCAGTTATCCAAAACAAGGTTGAGATACCGTATATAAACCAGATATAGATATGCTGAAATTGTTGCGTTTTATGGTATTTGGCATTTGGTGAAAATCTCAAGAAAAAAGGAGTGTTAATATCATCATCTGCATGTGAAATATTGGTGTAAGAATGATGCAATACATTGTGTTGAATTTTCCAAATAGTGGCATTAGCACCAATAAGATTAAAAGTGTAGCCCAGTATAGTATTTACTTTTTTGTGCTTTGAATACGAGCCGTGAATCGCATCATGCATAACAGACATACCTACCCCTGACATTCCAAATCCGCAAATTATATAGAGTATAAAAAGTACCCAAGTATTGCCTACCACACCTGAGCTAAGTAGAATTAAGGGCACAAAAAATAAGGATAACATGATTATGGTTTTTATAACCATACCAACATTGGCTTTTCGACTAATATTATTTATTTTGAAATATAAATTGACTTTACTTCTTAATGTTTTTGAAAAATCACTATCAGATACTCTTGAAAATCTTGGATTTTCCATATTACAATCATTTTTATATTGATATTATAAATATCTTAAAATAAGATACCTTATACACTAGCTAATGCTAGAGTATTGCAGAAAGCAGAAGATTAATTAAAATTGGTAGAAAATTAAAAAAAGAAAAGCAGTCTAAATATTAAGTACAACAAAGATAAGCTATTTTAAATTAGGGCTAACAAAAACTCTGTTAAAGTATTGAAAATCATTAATATATTATTGCTATAATTTATTCAACATCTTGTTACATAATTATATAAAAAAATTGAAGAGTCCCTTATTGAATAATGACGAACCTGCTTCATTTCGTATCCTAGTAAGGGTAAAACTCAATGAATCTGTTGGGCTTTATGCTAATGACCTATAACCCAATCCTATGCTTTAAGCGATTTCATATCTATCACAAAACGGTATTTTACATCACTTTTCAACATACGTTCATAGGCTATATTTATATCTTGGATATCAATTACTTCAATATCTGAATGTATATTATGTTTACCGCAGAAATCTAAAAGTTCTTGGGTTTCGGCAATACCTCCAATTAAGGAGCCCGCAACGGACTTACGCCCCATAATCATAGGTACTGTAACCAACATAGGATCTAAAGGTCCTAAATAGCCCACCACTACCAAAGTGCCATTGGTGTTTAGTGTATTTATATATGGATTTAAATCGTGCGCATAGGGTACCGTATCTATAATGATATCAAATTTACCCATCACGTTTTCCATTTGGGTTTCCTCAGTTGAAATTATCACTGCATCTGCACCCAGTGCTTTAGCATCTTCCATTTTATTGGTAGAACGTGAAAACAAAGAAACATGAGCTCCTAAGGCATGGGCCAATTTTATAGCCATATGTCCTAATCCTCCCAAACCAACTACTGCAACTTTACTGTTTTTTCCAACTTTCCAATGTTTTAACGGTGACCAAGTTGTGATTCCAGCACATAATACTGGGGCAATTCCTGCTAAATCTAAATTTTTAGGAACACTTAGTACAAATTCTTCATTTACAACTATGGTTTCTGCATATCCGCCATGCGTTGGCGTATTTAAATGCTTATCATAACCACCATAAGTTCCTACCCATTCTGGACAATACTGTTCTAAGTCGTTTTTGCAATTGTTACAACTTTTACAGGAATCTACTAAGCAGCCAACCGCAACCAAATCACCAATTTTATATTTAGAAACTCCTGTTCCAACTTGGATAACCTTTCCTACAATTTCGTGGCCAGGAACTACAGGATACTGGGTCATACCCCAATCATTCCTGGCAAAATGTAAATCGGAATGACAAACACCACAAAATAGAATGTCTATTTCTACATCATTGATGGTAACTTCTCTTCTATGTATATTAAACTGTTTTAAATTAGCTTCTGGAGACTCTGTACCAAAGGCTTTAACGCTTTTTGTTATCATTTTAAAATGTTTTAAATTAAGGTATTAAAATATAATGGTTATTGCTTTTGATTTTTATTCCTAAAGCATATACTCTATTACAAATTTGCAATTATTATTTATTGTCTATCTTTTATCTTTAGCTTGGGGTCAATTTGAAATTTACCATTCCGCTTCACACCATTGTTATATACTCTAAAGAAAATGATATATTTTTCTTCATCTCCCTTTTCTGAATTGACTACTTTACCAACTACCACCCCATCTACTCCTTTGATAACATTTTTACCCAAAACGTTTTTACCTCCATGGTAATTAATTGCTGTAATTTCCACTCTATCATCTTCAGATGATTTAGAAACACCCACCCATTTAATGGAATCTCCATTTTTTACAAAAACCGTATAATCTTCAACAGAAGTATTTTGATTTATTTGAGCTTCTCCAAAATCACAATATTTATTCATATTGGGCTTTTTTATATCCGCAGTATTTACATATAAAGTAATGATATGCTCTTCCTCTTGACCCAATGCGGAATAATTTACAACCATAGCAATAGCTATAAATAAAGCGATTCTTTTAATGTTAGTTTTCATAATGATTTCATTTAGGTTTATTATACTTTTTGAAATACTTTCTCTTTTGAATCCTTCGTATTTTTATTTTTTGGTTTTAATCCCTTTACAAAATACATTTTCATCATTCCGCGATTTTTCACTTTAATCCTTCCGCGATACTCACAGTCAAAATCATCTTTAATAAGTACATAGGTGTTTTCCGACACGTTAATTTCTCCAGATATGGAGGAAGATTCCATTCTAGAAGCTACATTTACTGTATCCCCCCAAATATCGTAGGCAAACTTTTTTATTCCTACAACACCAGCCACAACGGGGCCTGTATTCATTCCAATACGTACGTTAAATCTTGTATTATCTTGTCCGTTATTTTGCTTAGAATTGGCCACAAAATCTCTAATTTCAAAGGCTGCAAGTAGCATACTTTGCACATGATTTTTTACAGTAAAAGGTAATCCTCTAGCACACATATAGGCGTCGCCAAGTGTTTTAATTTTTTCTAAACCATGCTTTTCTATAATTTTATCAAATTTCGAAAAATAGAAATCTACACTTTCTACCAGTTTTTCTGGAGACAAATTCTCAGCATAATGTGTAAATCTTTCAAAATCAGTAAACATAACGGTTACTTGGTCGAACTTTTTAGCTTTTACTTTGCCGTTTTGTTTCAATTCAAGTGCAGTCTCTTCAGGAAGTATGTTACGCAATAGATTTTCCGATCTATTTCTTTCTTCTTCTATAATTAATTTTGTTTTGTTGATGTATTTATTTCTTCTAAACAAACCAAATACCACAACACTTACCAAAAGTAAAACCATGCTAGTAGCGTAAATAATTATGCGTTGTCTTTTTTCGGTAAGTTGTTGAATGAGCGCCTCTTTTTCTAGTAAATCTACCTCGGTTTGTTTTTGCGAAACTTCATAATCTGTGCGTATATCGGCCATTTTTTGAATGGAGGCCAAATTGGTAACACTATCTCTAAACTGGATGTGGTTTTTATAATGCTGAAAAGCTTTATTGGTATTTCCTAATCTTTGGTACAATTCGGATAATTGTAAATGTGCTTCACTAATTTGCTCTTTCAAACCATAAATAGACGCCAATTTTAAACTTTTATTGGAATAGTTCAGCGCGGTACTCCAATGTCTTTTTCTTGAGTAAATGTCAGACATATAAGTGAGGTATACCGATATTGCATAATAATCTTTTTCTTTTTCTAATATGCTAATTGCTTG
>JAUIAA010000225.1 GCA_030425715.1 Bacteroidia bacterium
TAGACTTATTAAGCGGCCCCCAAGGTCAGCAATTAATTAGTGGTGTAAGCAAACAATTAGGATTGGATAAATCAAGTGCTTCTTCAGCCCTTGGCTCTGCATTACCATTAATTTTAGGAGCATTAAAAAATAACTCCTCTTCAACGGATGGAGCAGCAAGCTTGTTAAATGCATTAGGAAGTTCTAAGCACAATGGCAGCTTATTAGATAATCTTGGAAGCGTACTTGGTGGCAGTGGTATTGATGATGACATCATAAGTGATGGTGCAAATATTTTAAAACATATTTTTGCTGGACAAGAAAATAATGCTGCTCATGCAATTGGAAAATCACAGGGTATAGATTTAAACTCAGCTATGAATTTAATGAAAGTGGCAGCTCCATTTGTGATGTCTTACTTAGGAAAAGAAAAGGCTAAAAAAGGAATATCCGATCAAAATGGTATTACAGATTTATTAGGTGATTTACTAGGAGGACATTCTGCATCTCAACAAAATTTAGCTTCTACTTTACAAAATTTTGATAATAATGATACTTCTATTGACGACTTAGCAGATTTAATATCTGGAGGAAATAGCTCTTCTGGAGGTATCGGTAGTTTACTAGGTAATCTTTTTAAATAACTCGATAACCATACTTTGAAAATCCGCCGTTTACGGTGGATTTTTTTTCTATTTTAGAATTACTATGTATTATTGACATTAATGTTTATTTTTGCAAAAAATTATTTTTATGCAAAAATTGAAAGAGCGTTGGGGAGTCACTTCTAATTGGCAAGTTGTTGTAATATTAGTAGTTTTTGCAGTTACTGGTTATTCATCGCTAATAATTGCCAAGCCTTTTTTAAATTTAATTGGACTACCACAAGAAACCACTAATCCGTGGATCTATCGCCCTTTGCGAATATTACTTATATATCCGATATACCAAGTATTAATTGTTGCTTACGGATGGTTGTTTGGGCAATTTAAATTTTTCTGGAATTTTGAAAAAAAGATGCTTAAACGAATTGGGCTTGGTTTTTTCTTAAAAGAAGACTAGTCTTTTTTAAAAACATACACATACAGCCAAGTTAAAGTAAATGAAGGGATAAAATCCATTCCAGGAATCGCCTCTTCTACAAACGAAATTAAACCTCCTACTTTAGCTACATTTCCTTTATACAACTGAAACATTAGCCATACCGAAAAAGGTGCCCAAAAAACATCTATAAAAGGAATAATATAAGATAACATTCCTATTAAATCACATACAATACTGAAAATTAGCTTTTTATTTTTAGATAGGGTAGATAGGTTTAATCCCATGGGCTATTTTTTAATTTTTGAACTATATTTTTTTACAAACTTATCTAACTTAGGATTGATAACCGCTCTACAATAGCCCTGATTTTTATTGTTGTTGTAATAATTTCTATGGTAATCTTCCGCAAAATAAAAAACATCAAAAGGTGTGATTTCTGTCACAATTTTATCGTTATAAACCTTTTCATTCGACAATTGTTTTATCATTAACTCTGCCTCCTCTTTTTGCTGATTATTATGATAAAAAATAACAGAGCGATACTGCGTACCTATGTCGTTACCCTGACGATTTAATGTAGTGGGATCATGGGTGTAAAAAAACACATCTAACAATTCCCTATAACTAATAATATCTGGATTATATTCTATTTGAATAGCCTCGGCATGCCCAGTATTACCCGTACAAACTTCTTTATAGGCAGGGTTTTTTACATTTCCGCCAGAATACCCTGGCAGCACTTTTTCCACTCCATTTAATTGTTGAAAAATAGCTTCTGTACACCAAAAACAGCCGTTTCCAAAAGTAGCTACTGCCAAATTATTTTCCATTTTACGCAATGATTTTTTAGTTGTTTTGTTATTTTTTTGACCGTGTAAATTACAAGAAATTATTGCAAATATAAATACGATACTCGTTACTTTTTTCATCTTATTTTTTTCTGTTATGTCGCATTTAGTTCTTTTGCATTACAACTAATCTCTAATAACTCCTTCTGGAAAACAAATTAAACTTTCAGCTCCATTATTTGAAACACTTGCTATACCAAAAAAATAATTGTCTATAATTATATTTTTTAATGTAAACTCCGTAACCTTTCCTACAAATCTACTTTTTTGCCATTGGGCGGCAGTGGTTTCTCGCCAATAAATTTTATAACCTTTCAAATTCTCATCTTCAACCCTATCCCATCGCAACTTTGTTGACGCTTGCACTATACCCCCAATTTTTACATTTTTAGGTGCTGGCACAGCCGAAGCTAACGATGCCAAGGTAATTGCATTAACGGCTGTAAGCTTTGCAGCATAATCAAAATCTACTCCGCTAATTACATCGCCATAAGCTATTCCATTTTCTGTTCTTACATCTTGATGCTGCATATGGTAGTTTTCATGGGTTTCCATAATTCTAACTCCAGTAAACCCTTCATCGTTAAAGGGCTTATGATGACCTCCTCTACCAAATCGATCCAACCTATATATCATTATCGCATCTAAATTAGTCATATAATTATCCGTTAATTTATCAATATATCTTGCCAACTGTCTTGATGGTCCATCTACCTCTCCTCCATAATACCGCATGGCATTTTTCTCTTTCTCAGATGCTTTCGCGGAAATTGCTTCAGAAAATACGCGAAATGTACTATTATCTATAACACCATCTATTCCATGAATATTTCCTATCATGTCATTATTAATTACAGCAATAATATCCCAAGCCTTTTCTTTTGCTACTTTAGCCATGTATTTACCTCCGTAAAGTCCTTGCTCTTCCCCAGAAAGACCTACGTAAATAATTGAAAACGGAAACTTGTATTTAGATAATATTCTCGCTACTTCTATAGTTCCAGCCATACCCGAGGCATTGTCATTAGCTCCTGGAGCATCTGAAGTAAAGTTGTTGGCATCAGATACTCGTGAGTCAATATCACCAGACATAATAACATAACTATTTGGATATTTAACACCGCGTTGCACAGCCAAAACATTTACAATTTCTACATCGTGAACAATTCTTCTATTGTCCTGTTTTACCAGATTTCTTTGAAAACTAACCTCTAAACAATCTTTACATTCCTTTGAAATTTTATCAAATGCTGCTTTAATCCATCTTCTCGCTGCTCCAATTCCAGAAGTACTGGAAGTGGTATCTGATAAGGTATGGCGTGTTCCAAAACCAACCAATTTAATAATATCGTTTTCAATATTTTTTGCAGAAGGTGCATCGGCTAATTCATACAGCACAGCTTCCATATTTTTCTTACTCATATCAATTTGACTATAAGAATACATGGATATTAAACCTAAGGCCAAAAATATATAAGTTTTCATATTTAAAATTTAAAAGTTTGGAAAGTATCTACCACTTTGTTTAACATATCATCGGTAAATTCCAAATGAGTTACCATTCTTAATTTACCTTGCCCCATGCCAATCATTGAAATTCCATTTGCACTCATTTGGTTTAAAAACACCTCTTCTTTAATCTGTTTATTCAAATTGAAAATAACAATATTTGTCTCCGTCGGCTCTACTTTTTCAATATAATCCAAATTCATCAATGTATCTGCCAATACCTTTGCTCTATGGTGATCTTCCTTTAATCGTTCTATGTGATGATCAAGAGCATAAATTCCAGCAGCTGCCAAATAGCCAACTTGACGCATTGCACCACCAAGTAATTTTCTAATCCGAAGTGCCTTTTGTATATCATTTTTAGAGCCAATTAAAACAGATCCAATAGGAGCTCCAAGTCCCTTTGACAAACAAATAGAAATGGTGTCAAATAAGTCTCCATATTGTTTTGGCGTTTGGTTTTTAGCCACCAAAGCGTTGAATAGCCTCGCTCCATCTAAATGAAACTTTAAATTATGTTTTTTACAAACA
>JAUIAA010000226.1 GCA_030425715.1 Bacteroidia bacterium
CCATATCAGACGTTGTAATAACCAACCCAGACTATGTTTTAAATTCTAATCACTTAGATTATTATACAGATAATGGGAAAGCTTATCTTTATGGAGCTTCTACCATAACCAGTGACAAGAATTTAATTTACTGTGAAAAAGGTTTTTACGATACCAAAAAAAATATCTCCCATTTCACCAAAAATGCTAGAATTGAATATAAGAGTAGGGAAATTGAAGCAGATAGCCTTTATTACGACAGAAATTTAGGGTTTGCATCTGCTACAAAAAATATTAAAATTACAGATACCCTAAACAACAGCTTGTTAAAAGGTAATTATGCAGAATTATTTGAGAAAAAAGATTCTGCCTTTGTAGTAAATAAAGCAGTTGCCATTACAAATACCAATAAAGATTCCTTGTTTATACATGGGGATACGCTTTTGGTAACAGGCAAGCCAGACCATAGAATTATTAGAGCTTACCACAAGGTAAAATTTTTTAAGAGCGACATGAGCGGCAAATGCGATTCTATTCATTCCAACCAAGCTACTGGGTTGACACAAATGTTTAAAAACCCTGTTCTTTGGTCTGATGAAAGTCAGATAACGGGTGATACGATACAGCTTTTAAACAATGTAAAAACTGAAAAACTAGATAGTTTAAAAGTGCTACAAAACACTTTTATTATCAATAAAGACTCTATTGGTTACAACCAAATCAAAGGGAGAAATCTATTGGGTAAATTTGTTGATAATGATTTACGTTTTATTAATATTATTGGAAATTCAGAGGTAATCCAATATGTAAGGACGGAAAAAAAAGAGTTAATTGGAATTAATAAAACCACCTGTAGCGAAATTCATTTTACGCTTAAAGATGGAGCAATAGAAACTGCTAAATTTGTAACTAGCCCAGATGGAGAAACCTACCCCCCTTCTAACCTACCCGAAAATGTTAGAAAACTTAGGGGCTTTATTTGGCGAGAAAGTGAAAGGCCATTAAAAAAAGAAGATATTTTCATTAGAGATGAATAAGGATTTTTTAACACATCAAGCACAAACTTCAACTACACCATTAGGTCTAGAAATAGAAAAAGCCCAAGGAAGTTATGTATACGATGTGCAACAAAAAAAATATTTAGATTTTATTGCAGGGGTTTCTGCCAACACCCTCGGTCACCAACCAAAAGTGGTAGTTGAGGCGATAAAAAAGCAGGTAGACCAATATATGCATGTGATGGTTTATGGAGAATTTATCCAAAAACCACAAATGGCTTTGGCAACATTTTTGGCTAGCAAATTGCCTTCAAATTTAAATTGTATTTATTTAACCAATTCTGGTACTGAAGCTACCGAAGGAGCTTTAAAACTCGCCAAACGCATTACTGGACGCTTTGAAATTGTAGCTGCTAAAAATGCGTATCATGGTAATAGTCAGGGTGCTATGAGCGTTTGTGGAAAAGAGATTCAAAATAGTGCTTTCCGACCATTAATTCCAGGAAGTACATTTATTGGCTATAATAATTTAGACGATATTTCGAAAATTACAACAAAAACTGCTGCGGTAATTTTAGAAACCATTCAAGGAGGTGCTGGTATTATTGAGCCCAAAGTAAATTATTTAAACCAAATCAAAGCGCAATGTGATAAAGTTGGTGCTTTACTAATATTAGATGAAATACAAAGTGGTGTTGGAAGAACAGGTAAGTTGTTTGGATTTGAAAACTACAATGTAACTCCAGATATAATTATTACAGGTAAAGGACTTGGAGGTGGTATGCCTATCGGTGCTTTCATCTCTTCAAATGAAAATATGGGGCTTTTAAAAGAACATCCTAAACTTGGGCATATTACTACTTTTGGTGGACATCCTGTTATTGCAGCAGCTGCTTTGGCTACTCTAAAGGAGCTTTATGCAAAAGATATAATGACGCAAGTTATTGCCAAAGAGAAACTCTTCCGTAAATTATTAGTGCATCCTAAAATTATTGAAATAAGAGGCAAAGGACTTTTATTGGCCATTATTTTAGATAATAGTAATGATGTAAATAAAGTAATTCTCAACGGGCTAAAAAAAGGCCTACTCTTATTTTGGCTTTTGTTTGAACCCAAGGCTATTAGAATAACTCCACCGTTAACCATTTCTAATCAAGAAATAATTGAAGGCTGTAATATTTTATTGAAACTGTTAGACGAGCTGTAAAATTTATCCATAAATTCCCCTAAAAATACTAGTACTAAATTCGTAATTATTTTTACCTTAATTATATTTTTACTAATATTTATGTGTTTATTTTATTCTTATCTCATATTACAATTATAAAGATTATCAATGTGTTAAAAACGTTAAGCTTATCTTAATAACTTCTTAAGGACTCATTAATTATAGTTAAATCTTTCTTAAATCCCCCAACTTTAACGTTGTAGTATGTAACAAATAGAGGAAATGTTACGTCCTTTATGTATATAAAAGTCTAATCTATTTGTCTAATCTAAATTATTTATCATGAAAAATTTAAAATATTTATTTATCGCCGTAGCAATTTTCGCATTCCAATCTTCCTTTGCAACTGTTGAAACAGAACCTGTTAAACCAAGCGAACAACTAAGAAACGAATTAGTTAAATTAATTGGTACCGAATGTAACTTTGAATTTGACAAAGATGAATGTACTGCCGAAATATTATTTACTGTAAACACAAAAGGTGAAGTAATTGTTTTATCAGTAACTTCTTCTAATCCAAATGCAGAAGGATATATTAAAAGTAAAATAAACTACAAAAAAGTTGATTTTCAAGTTAATCGTGAGGGTGAGATCTATTTACTACCTATGCGTGTTGTGAAAGAGTCTTGAGAAAATTTAAAAACAGAAATAAAAATATAAGGTGATGATTTCACCTTATTTTTTTGCCCAATAATCTAAAATTTCTCTTACCTTGCTACTATTCCAGTCTACCGCACCTACCTTATCCACTACAATTTCTCCAGATTTATTTAAAATATAGGTGGTAGGTAATGAGTTGGCTCTCATTTCAGCTGGCCCTTCACTCATTTCAAAATATACTGGTAAGGTATAATTATTTGATGTTATAAATTTTTTTACTTTTTGCAAATCATCTTGTGCAACAAATAAAAAAGTGACCTCGTTTTTGTACTCGTTATATAATTTTTGAAAACTCGGCATCTCTGCAATACAAGGAGGACACCAAGTTGCCCAAAAATTTACTATAACTACTTTGTTTTGAACAGAATTAAAGTCAATTTCCTTTCCTTCTACATTAACCAACTTCCAATCATAATCTTTGAGTTTTATTCTATCCTTTTTTTCAACTTCTAAATTAAATACCCTTGTGTTAACATAAGAAACCCCTTTAATCAATAAAGCTCTTACTGGTAAGCCATAGGGTGTAAATAAAAAAACAATAAAAATTATAAATACAATATTGCCAAAATGTTTTTTTAGGAAACGCATACCCTTACTGTTGTGATTTTGTATGAATAAATAGTACCAACCTATTTCTTTGCAATGCTAAAGTAATGAAACTACACACCAAAACGAGTATTGCTAATACAAATAAACTGCCTCCATCATTTTGTACTTCAATTCCAATAATAAATAGATGGGTATATACAGCTCCAAACATTAAGCCAATCGAGAGTAAAGCTCCTAAAAAAGATGTTTTTCTAATAATTAAGAGAATTGCGGCAATCAGTTCCACGATACCTATACCAATTCTACCAAATGGTTCCATGCCTAAGGCAGAAAATATATAAACACTTTCTGGTGCCGCTGTAAATTTAAAAAAGAGAGTTTGCAATAAAATTATAGCAGCCAATATAGATGTAATTCGTTCGATGTAGTAGGACCTGTTCTTTTTCATCTATAAAATTATTTACATATTGGTCGTATTATTTATATGCC
>JAUIAA010000227.1 GCA_030425715.1 Bacteroidia bacterium
ATTTTTTTGAAGCAATACGAGGGAAGGAGAGACTTACATCACCAATTGAAGTGGGAGCCAAGAGCCAGATGCTAACACATTACGCTAATATAGCCTCTAGAATTGGTAAATCGTTTGCCATAAATACTCACAGCGGTAAAATATTAGATAATAAAGCAATGAAATTATGGTCAAGAACCTATGAACCAGGCTGGGAACCAAAACTATAATATTTTTTATTGGATATGAAAAGAAGAGAATTTGTTATTAAAAGTGGATTAATCTCTACTGGAATTTTAGCAGGAACATCTGTTTCGGCAAGTATTAAAAATAGTCTTGTTAAAAATAATACTATCAATATTGGTGTAATTGGTACTGGAGATAGAGGTTCTGGATTGATACCTTTTTTAAATGATATTGAAGGAGTTAATGTGGCGGCATGTTGTGATGTATTGCCCTTTAGGTTAGCAAATGGATTAAAAATGGCAGATGGTAAGGCAGCAGCCTTTAAAGACTATCGAAATCTTTTAGATAAAAAAGATATAGATGCAGTATTAATAGCAACGCCATTTAGTACCCATGCAAAAATTGCCGAAGATGCAATGGATGCAAATAAACATGTTTATTGCGAAAAAACAATGGCTAAAGGCTTAGATAATATCAAAGCATTGGTAGATAGTGTTGAGAAATCAAAAAATATTTTTCAAACGGGTCACCAATACCACAGTTCTAGATTGTATACCCAAGTAGTTGAAATGATCAAAAGTGGAGAAATTGGAGAGGTTTCTTTATTTGAATGCCAGTGGAATAGAAATGGTAATTGGCGTAGACCAGTGCCAGATAAAAGCTTGGAGAGAGCAATAAATTGGAGAATGTACAAAGCCTATTCTGGCGGTTTAGTGGCAGAATTATGCTCTCATCAAATAGATTTTGTGCATTGGGTTTTAGGAGAAAATCCTAAACAAATTATGGGTGTAGGCGGTATTGATTATTGGAAAGATGGGAGAGAAACTTATGACAATGTAAACTTAATTTATGAATACCCTAATGGAGTGAAAGCCAAATTTACTTGTCTAACTTCTAATTCCTTAGGTGATTATCAAATAAAAGTGCATGGAAGTAAAGGCACTATTTTATTAGATTATACCAAGGCTTGGATTTATTATGAAAAAGGTTTTGAAAAGAAGTTAGGCAATGTAGATGGTGTATCAGGAGCAACCTTAAATTCGTATTTGCAGGGTAAAGGTTTTGAAATTGCTATTTCTCATATGGATCCTAGCAAGCAGGCATTGGTTGATTTTAGAGATAGCATATTAAATAATACCCAACCAATTTCAAATGTAAATACAGGAGCAAATACAGCAAAAGCGGTGCAATTGTCATTAGATGCAATGTATAAGAAACAAATTCAATATTGGGAATAAGAATATTAATTTATAATCTTTTCATTTACAGTAAAATATAAAAAATATTTATTTTGTTGAAAATAACCTGAAATTTTTACTTTGAAAACATTTATTTAAAAGTATTTTTGCAAGAATACTTTTTTGAGATATATGAAACTTACAAGTCTAGATAAGGAAGAAAAAATAATTGGCAAAAAACTTTATGATTACCAACATGGTGCGATTGACAAAATTTTTGATAGAATAAATGAATCTCCCGATAATTATAATTTATTATACCAATTGCCTACTGGAGGTGGAAAAACCGTAATATTTTCTGAAATAGCTAGAAGATATCTTGAAAAAACCAACCAAAAGGTTTTAATCTTAACCCATAGAATTGAACTGTGTAAGCAAACTTCCAATATGCTTAGCGAATTTGGAGTGGTGAATAAAATTATTGACAGCAATGTAAAAGAAGTAACCAATGCCGATAATTTTGATTGTTATGTAGCAATGGTAGAAACTTTGAACAACCGTATCAAAGAAAACAAAGTTGAAATTCACGATATTGGTTTAGTAATTGTAGATGAAGCACATTACAACTCCTTTAGAAAACTTTTCAAATACTTTGAAAATTGCTTTATTCTTGGGGTAACCGCCACACCTCTTAGTTCCAACATTAATTTACCTATGCACGAAATTTACAACGATTTAATTGTTGGGGAGAAAATTTCAGCTTTGATAGAAAAAGGTTTTTTGGCAAAGGCAACCACCTATGTGTACAATGTAAACCTTACATCGCTTAAAGTTGGAATCAATGGAGATTATACGGTAAAATCTTCTGAAGAGTTGTATTCTAAAAATGTGATGCAATCCAAGCTGGTAAAGGCCTATGAGCAAGAATCGAAAGGTAAAAAAACGTTAATATTTAACAACGGTATTCATACCTCACGCCATGTTTACGAAACCTTTAAAATGGCAGGTTATAAAGTTAGATATATTGACAATACCAATTCTAAAGAAGAACGAAAAGAAATTTTAAAATGGTTTAAAAAAACACCAGATGCTATTTTAACTTCCGTAGGAATTTTAACTACAGGGTTTGATGAACCAACCATAGAATCCATTATCATCAACAGGGCAACAAAATCTTTGGCTTTGTATTTTCAAATGATTGGTAGAGGTTCTAGAGTAGTGGGAGATAAAAAGGAGTTTACTGTAATTGATTTAGGAAATAACATGTCGAGATTTGGCTTGTGGACTTCTGATATTGATTGGTATATGATTTTTAAAAATCCTAACTATTATTTAGACAATCTAATAAGTGATGAAGAAATTGAGCGTAAATTTCGTTATGTCATGCCAGATGAAGTTAGAGAACAGTTTAAAAATTCTGAAAATATTGAATTTGACATCAAAGAAGCTTATGCTAAAGCAGTTAAATCTGGCGAAAAATCAAAAGTAGTGTTACAAAATTCAATTGAACAACACGCTAGAATGTGTGCAGAAAACAGTGAGGATGTATTTGATGCCCATATACTTTCAAGAGAACTACATGATGATATAGAATTTAGAATCAAGCAATATTCTTACTGTATTTTAAAAAGCTCTAAAAACTATATCAAATGGTTAGAAGAAGACTATAAAAGACAGCTTAGAGTAAAAATAGGCATGGAATTTCACTAGTAGTTACTACTTTAAATCACTTGGTAGTTCAAAAATTTCTAAGTTAAAATATGGTACTGCAGCGATGCAGTGGTCAAAAATATCGGCCATAATATATTCGTAATTTTGCCAACGTTTGTCTTTGCTAAATGCATATATTTCAATAGGAATACCCTGTGTGGTTGGTGCTAATTGGCGTGTCATGATCATCATATCTTTGTTGATAGCAGAATGCTTTTCAATATAAGATTCTACATATTTTCTAAACACACCAATATTGGTAAGATTCCTACCGTTTATTGCTAGCGATTTGTCTACATTATTAGAGGTATTGTATTTTTCAATATCTACTTGTCGTGTGTCTAAGTAATCTTTAATTAATTCAATTTTATTTAAATCCGCTATCTCCTTATCGGATAAATAACGTACGCTACTTAATTTAATATTTATGGCACGTTTGATCCTTCTGCCTCCTGAATCTACCATCCCTCTCCAGTTTTTAAAGGAATCTGATATTAAGGCATAAGTGGGAATTGTAGTAATGGTTTTGTCAAAATTTTGGACCTTTACGGTTGCTAAGTTTATTTCAATTACATCGCCATCTGCACCATATTTTTCAAAAGTAATCCAATCACCAATTCTAACCATATCGTTGATGGATACTTGAATACTCGCAACAAATCCCAGTATAGTATCTCTAAAAACCAAAATAATTACTGCAGATGCTGCTCCCATGGCCGTAAAAAACTTCCATATGGATGTATCGGTTAAAATCGCAAACGCAGCCAGTATTCCTGTAACCCAAATAAATATCATAAATACTTGAATATAACTATCTACAGG
>JAUIAA010000228.1 GCA_030425715.1 Bacteroidia bacterium
TAAAAAAAGGCGCAGGTCTATGCAGTAATAACATATCTACATAATCTGTATTGAAATTTTTTAATGAATTTTCTACAGAAGAAACTATGTGGTTGTATCCAAAGTTATAATGCTTAATTTTTCTTTCGGGAAACTTATCAGACAATAAGTTTATTCCGCATTTGGTAACCAATTCAATTTTTTTACGAAGAGCTGGATCTAATTTTAGGGCATTCCCAAACATTCTCTCTCCGTTATAATCTCCATAAATATCTGCATGTTCAAAAGTAGTGATACCTAACTCAATAATTTGATTTACAAATTTTAGCAAGTCTTTATTACTCAAGCCCCATTCATTCAAACGCCAGTGTCCGTGTGCAATTCTAGATATTTCAAAGTCTTTGGTAAGGTTAACTCTTTCTTTCATGGTCTAGTTAAAGTTATTAAAATTTGTATTAGGTGGTAATTCTGTTGGTTCTTTATCTTTTTGAAAAAAACGAACGGATAATTCACCTTTTAAAATTATATCTTCATTTTTAACTGCTAACCAACTCCCTTCTCTTAAACCAATAACTGGTACATCGTGGTAGGTGTGAAACTCTTTTATTCTGGTCTCTCTAGTTTCACCTTTATGTTTAGAATGTATATCTGGATCCAAATAATGAGCATTAATATTAAATGGAATGCACCCTAAAGTTTGAAAACTAGGTGGATAAGCTATAGGCATATCGTTAGTGGTTTGCATACTAACACCTGTAATATTACTTCCTGCACTTGTACCCAAGTATGGAGTGCCATTTTCAATTTTACTTTTTAAAACTTCCATCAATTTATTTTGGTATAAAGTGTTTACCAAAACAAATGTATTACCTCCGCCTACAAAAATGGCTTCTGCATTTTTTATAGCATGCGCTGGGTTATCACATTTGTGAATTCCCTGTACATTCTTATTTATTTTTGCAAATGCTTTTTCCGCTTTAGCGGTGTAATCGTCATGTGAAATTCCCCCTGGACGTGCATATGGAATAAATAAAATAGTGTTTGCATTTTTAAAAAAAACTTCTAACGTAGGCTGTAAATATTCCAAATAACTACTGCCGTAAATAGTTGAAGTGCTAGCTATTAATAATTGTTTCATTTTGCTAATTTTAACCAAAGTTAAAGAAACATTATCTTTAACAAAAAAGAAATATTTAAAACAATAAGTTTTGAAATTTAAACATTTCATCTTCATACTATTACTAAGTTTTTCTAGCCTTTTGCTTGCACAACAAGAGAAACAGGAAAGGTCTTTGCTTTTTGGAGTGATACTTCATGATTCTATTTCGGTAGAAAATATTCATATTATAAATAAAACTTCAAATATTGGTACTTTTAGTAATAGTGTGGGGAAATTTCAAATTCCTGTTTTTGAAAAGGATACGCTATTATTCTCATCCATACAATTTATTACCAAAACTTTAATTGTACAAAAAGCACATATCGATAGTAAATTTATTAGTATTAACCTTAGTATCAACGATTTTGAATTGGATGAAGTAATTGTTCAAGACAAATCGTATATTAAAAATATTGGTGCGGTTAGTTTAAATTTACCCAATGCAGGTAAAGAGCCTTTAAATAAATTAGACCGACATTTAAATATGTACAGTCAAAAAAGTTTACCCGTAGTAATTGCCTTAACCATTTTGGGGCAAGCTGGAGGCATAAGTAATTTGTACAATATTATTTCGGGTAATAGAAAACGAGATAGAAAACTAAAACAGCTAAGAGTACAGGATGAAGTTGATTTGGTAAATCAAGAAAAATTAAACGAAATTAGAATACATTTTAAAGATGATTTCTTTATCCACACTTTACAAATTCCAAAGGAAAAAATTGATGCTTTTTTACAATTTTGTTTACCACAAAATATCATCTTTTTACATGAAAGAGAAAGATATCTAGAAATTATGGATGTTTTCCTTATACAAAAAACAGATTTTTTGGCAGATTAATAAATTTTTAGCTTTAACATAACTTTATTAAAGCCTTAATATTTTTTAAGATTTGGTAGTTGTTAATTTGAATAATGCAACAACTTACCTTAATCCCTCTACTACTATTTACCCTATTTTGCTGTGCTCAAAAACAGCAGGTTACTATTTACGGTAAAATTATACATGATGGTTTTCCTGTGGAAAATATCCATATCATAAACCTAAATTCAGAAACTGGAAGTGTTTCTGATGCTGATGGTGAATTTTCTATTGTAGTGCAAGAAAATGATGTACTCTATTTTTCTGCTGTTCAATTTATTCCTCAAAAGATTACCATGGATAAAAACCATTTATTGCAAAAAACAATTACTGTTGATTTACTGTCTAAAATTAATTTATTAGAGGAGGTAATTCTTACCAAAGATACTTTATCAGGCAATTTGCTTTCTGATACTAAAATTTTAAAAGACACGGTTTATGTTGAAGATCAGTTTTTAGAAGAAATACTAGCGATTGATTATAGCAAACCGATATTGTTAAATACTGATGAAATGGATCGTAATAAACCACCAAATGCTGATACCTTTGCCAATAGTAATGTTCCAGGAGGGAACATCATGGGCTTGATACAACCTGCAATTGAATTGGTTGGTAAAATTGGGGCTAAAAAACGTTTTGAAAAACAGCAAATAAAAATCTATGAAAATAAATCTAAAACCATAGTAGAAGACATTAGATTAGATTTTGGCGATACTTTTTTTATAGAGAAATTGCACATTCCAAAAAATAAAATTGATGCTTTTTTAATGTATTGCAATTCTCCAAAGTTAAAAAAGGCCTATTTAAATGATAAAAAACTTGAAGTAATTGATATACTACTCCGTGCCAATAAAAATTTTGATGCTCCTAAATAATATTACCAATAATCTTATCTATCTATTTTCAAAAAATTATATTTGTAAACTATGAAGTATGTCTATCTATCCCTAATTTTATTTATTTCTATCCAATCGTTTGGACAAGACAATAGAATTCTTTTAAAAGGAAAAGTTACTAGTGATTCCGTTGCCGTTGAAGATGCTCATGTTATCAATTATAGCTCTCGTACAGGGGTAATTACAGGAGCTGATGGAAATTTTGAAATTCCTGTAAAGACAAGTGATACTTTAATAATATCTTCTATTGAGTACAAGCAAAAAGTTATTATTATCAATTCCACTCACTTGACTTCCAATTTTTTAAATGTGTTTTTAGAGCCAGCGGTTACGGAGTTAGATGAAATTATTTTGTTAGAACGAAAAGATTATATGCAGTCTATTGACACTCCTGCAGTTCAAGTTAGCGCAAATACTTTAGCATTGCCCAACGCTGGTAAAAAAACCGACTATACTTATACCGAAAGAAAAATAAATTATATTACCAACGGTAGTAATATTACCAAACTACATTCTTTAATTACGGGTAAAAAGAAAAAGCTAAAAAAAATAAGGAAAGAAGAAAGTAACAATATGTACTTGGAAAAAATTAGAGCAGATTTTACCGATGCATTCTTTATCAATACCCTACAATTACAAGAAAAACAGATTGGTCCATATATTGCCTATTGCCAAAGTAAAAAGGATATTATCTCTCTATACAAAAAAGAGGATAAATTTGGTATTTTAGATATATTTATGAATACCAAAGAAGAATTTATAGCACTTCCTATAGAAGAATAATTAATTGCTTATATATTTCCATAAATATTTACAAGCCAGAGTTTTATAAGGATCCCAATTTTTAGAAATCTCTAACATTTTTGTCTTCAACTCCTTTTTTTCTAAGGAAAATCCGTAGGCTTTTTGGATTGCTTTTTGAATCCCTAAATCGTCAAGCGGAATAACATTTGGCCTATCCATAGGA
>JAUIAA010000229.1 GCA_030425715.1 Bacteroidia bacterium
ATAATAGACCTCCCTCCTACATGATAGCCACGCATCCAGTCAAAACGTTTGGTTTCATTGTAGGGATGTTTTAAATCATTTACAAACCAATGTCTACTTGCAGCCCCCGTAGTATAACCAGTTCTACTTTGTTTTAACTGAGTTGCTTTTTCTTCTGGTGTGGTACTACCTCTCAATTCAAAATCCCATGGGTCTTTATTCATGGTAGGGTAATCTTTTACATGACGAACCATTCTTCCTCTTTCCAACACCAAAGTTTTCAAACCTTTTTCGCATAATTCTTTTGCAGCCCATCCTCCTGAGATTCCAGTTCCAATTACTATGGCATCAAATCTGCTTTTATTTTCTACAGTTTCATTTATGTTCATAAACCAATACTTTTTGTTTATTAAATTAATATCTCAATTATTTCATAATTTAGAAATGGAATGTGCTTTTCTTAAGTATATCTAAGTAAAAGTTAAAATTATCTATTTTTTTAATAAAAATAGGACAATTATTCGCAAATTAATTAAATTGCATTTTAAATTTGTTCAAATTATTTCAGTGAAGATTAATATACAAAAAATACAGCCCTATATAGAAAATGATATTGTTTACCATGCAGACACCTGCTTACCTTTAGTAGATGCAGTATCTCGCAAAAAATTGAAATTTAAAGCTTTGGCGCGCTATACTTACCCTGGAGATCGATTAACAAAGGAAACTTTAGGAATAAGCAGTATTGGTTATTGGGATGCAAACGAACCACAAGATTGGGGTTTAGATTGGCATAGAAATGAAGGTATAGAATTTCATTTTTTAGAATCAGGAAGCATGCCCTATTCGCAAGGTAATGAAGAAACGATTTTAACACGTAATCACCTAACTGTTACGCGACCTTGGGAAGCACATAAAGTAGGGGCACCAAATATTGGTATGGGTAAATTTTATTGGGTAATAATTGACCTAGACGTCCGTAGACCTCACCAAAATTGGGTTTGGCCAGATTGGGTAATGCTAACTCCAACAGACCTACAACGGTTAACCAAATTTTTAAGGCAAAACAACAAATGGTTGTATAAAACCAACAAAAAAGTTCAAACTTGTTTTTATCGGATTGGAAAGGCTGTAGATACAGATCAGAATGGAAGTAACTCTTCCAAAATAAGACTCTTAACCAATGAGTTACTCATATTAATTTTAGAATTAATTGATGAGAATGCCATAGTATTAAACGAATCTTTAACCGATAGCTCTAGAAGTGTAGGTTTATTTTTACAAGAATTAGAGAATAAACTATCAGAAACTTGGACCATTGAAAGAATGGCAGAATCAGCAGGGGTTGGATTAACTAGATTTACCTACCACTGCAAACAATTAACAAACTCCACACCAATGCGCTATCTAACCATTAAACGCATTGAGCTCTCAAAATACTTATTGGTAAAAAATAACGATCTCAACATTGCCAACATCGCATATAGCTGTGGTTTTACTACAAGCCAGTACTTTTCAACTGTTTTTAAAAAACATGAAAAATGCACACCTTTAGAGTACAAACAGAAAAATTTAATCGCTTCCTAAAGCGATTATCTTTAGCTTTATTTAGTGTTCAATTTCTTTCACTGAATAAATATAAACAAAATTGAAAATTGAAATATCTATTTTCACATCAAATAAATACAATTAACCTTTAACCAAAAATCATGAAACGTAGAGATTTTATAAACAAAACAGCCAAGTCTGCATTAGGTATTACTGCATTAGGTGCTTTTACTGCGAATGCAAGTATAATGAATAATTTACCTTTTTTAAAGGATAGTTTAATCACTTCAAAAGATTTGTTTTTTAAAATATCGCTTGCCCAATGGTCTTTACATAAAGCCTTGTTTGCAAAGGAAATGGACAATTTAGACTTTGCTGCAAAATCAAGGAGTTTTAATTGCGAAGGCCTAGAATATGTAAACGCATTTTTTAAAGACAAGGCAAAAGATAAAAAATATTTGACTGAAATGAACCACAGAGCAAAATCTGAAGGTCAAAAAAATGTTTTGATCATGATTGATGGCGAAGGTAGTATGGCTCATGCAGATAAGAAAGAAAGGTTAAAAGCCATTGAAAACCATCACAAATGGGTAGATGCAGCACACTTCTTAGGTTGCCATGCCATTCGTGTAAATTTAGCGGGAGGGAAAGACAAGAGTGAAGCGGTAAAAGCCAGTATCGATTCCTTAACTCGCTTATCAGATTATGCAAAAGGATCTAATATTAATATTTTGGTAGAAAATCACGGCGGATTTTCCTCAGATGGAGATTGGATGACCCAAGTATTTTCGCAAGTAAAGAATAAAAATTGTGGGACTTTGCCTGATTTTGGGAATTTCTGTATCAAAAAAAATAGTACGGGCTGTTCTGAAGAATATGATCGATATAAAGGCATGCAACAATTACTTCCTTTTGCAAAAGCAGTTAGTGCTAAATCTCACGATTTTAATGCCCAAGGTGATGAAATTCATACCGATTTTTATAAGGTGATGAAAATGGTAAAAGATGTTGGTTATACAGGTTATGTAGGTATAGAATATGAAGGAAGCAAGGTTAGTGAAGAGGAAGGCATTATTCTTACCAGAGATTTATTAATTAAAGCTGGTAAAAAACTATCTTAATTAGTTAGTGCAAAATTAAAAAGGTAATAATGAAGAAAAAAATAAGAATTCAACTATCATTTATGATGTTTCTCGAATTCTTTATTTGGAGTGCATGGTTTGTAACGCTTGCTACTTTTTTAACACAACAATTTCAGGCCAGTGGTCAAGAAATTGCAAAAGCTTTTGAAACCCAAGCAATTGGAGCAATTATTGCACCCTTTTTTATTGGCTTAATAGCCGATAGGTATTTTGCCGCTCAAAAAATACTAGGATTTTTACACCTACTAGGGGCACTTTTTATGATACTTATGGCAAATGCTACAAATTTTGAAGTATTTTACCCCTATGTATTTTTATATATGCTATTGTATATGCCAACATTGGCATTGGTAAATTCAGTTTCCTTTAACCAAATGATAGATCCTTCTAAAGAATTTGCCAATATTAGGGTATTTGGAACTATTGGTTGGATTGTAGCTGGTTTGTTAATTGGATATTTTTTTCAATGGGAAACTAAAAATGCGCTAATGAACACTTTTTATATGGCAGCAATAGCTTCTGCTATATTGGGGATCTTTAGCTTTTTTCTACCAGATACTCCTCCACAATCAAAAAAAGAAAAACCAAAACTTAAAGATATTTTAGGATTAGATGCAATTGGTTTATTAAAGGATAAAAACTACCTGATGTTTTTTATTTCATCAGTCTTAATTTGTATTCCATTGGCTTTTTACTACCAAGAAACGAACAAATTTTTTAATGAGATTGGTATGGAAGCTGCCGCAGGAAATATGGCTTTCGGTCAAGTATCTGAAATTGTTTTCATGTTGTTGTTACCCATTTTTTTAAAAAAGTACGGCATTAAAAAAACACTTATTGTTGGTATGTTGGCTTGGGTAGTACGGTATTTACTCTTTGCTTTTGGAGATGTTGGAGGAAAAGCATGGATGCTCTTTTTTGGTATTATTTTACACGGTGTTTGCTATGATTTCTTTTTTGTTTCAGGGCAAATTTATACCGACTCAAAAGCAGCTAGCCATATAAAAAGTGCAGCTCAAGGATTAATTACATTGGCCACCTATGGACTAGGAATGCTAATTGGTTTTAGATTAGCAGGGATTATTTCGGATGCTTATATTACCGACAATGGGCACAACTGGCAAAACATATGGGTAATTCCTTCTGCCATAGCTGGATTTGTATTAATTACATTTTTAATAAGCT
>JAUIAA010000230.1 GCA_030425715.1 Bacteroidia bacterium
TTAGTAAAACTTAAAGGTGAAGAATGGTATACTAAAAAATTCATTCCAACCATTTCACCAATAACCTTAATTGCACTTCTATTTACAATAGTAGTTATGTTCTCGCTAAAAGGAGAACTGATTGTAGAAATTCCTATGGACGTTGTAATTATTGCAATTCCTTTACTTATCTATTTTACGCTAATGTTTATCATTGGATTTTTCTTTACCAAAGCTACAGGAGCAGAATATGACAAAACAGCTTCAGTTGCATTTACAGCAGCAGGAAATAATTTCGAGTTAGCGATTGCAGTTGCTATTGCGGTTTTCGGCCTAAATTCGGGGCAGGCATTTGCAGGAGTAATTGGCCCTTTGGTTGAAGTTCCTGCATTGATTTTATTGGTTCGTGTTTCTTTTTGGTTGCGGAAAAAATATTATGGGAAATCCAATGCGGAAAACCAAGCTAAATGAAAAAGTCAGTGGTAACAAAGAACTGATTTAAGAATAATTAAACTTAAGATGTATATAAAAAATAATATAAGTAGTAGCTAACAATATGGTTTGGATATTTTTAGGAAATCACCAATTTTTTTTTAATTTGGCTAATTAATAAGAGAAAAGTAACTAGAAAAATTTAAAAATTTGACCTGTGCTTATCCGAAAAGAGGCAGCTTAATTACAGGGCTACTTTTTATAAATAGAGTCATTATGTTTAATAAACCACTAATATGAAAAAAACCAAACTTTTATTTATACTACTATTTTTTTCGTTTTGTATGCAAGCGCAACAAAATGATATTGAGTCAATTCTTTCAAAACTGCCAGACATATCTTACGAAAAATTAAATGAAGTGAATGGATATAGCACATTTGCAATACAAGTAAAACAAGCAATAGACCATTCTGATACCAGTAAAGGATTCTTCCATCAAAAAGTTTATCTATCGCACAAGAGCTTTGAAAAACCAACGGTAATGATTACCGAAGGATATAATGTGAATCGAAATAGAATTTACGAATTGACAAACTTGTTAGATGCTAACCAAATTCAAGTAGAACACCGCTATTTTGGAGAAAGTATCCCTGATTCGTTAGATTATCGTTTTTTAAATTTAAAACAAGCCACTGGAGACCTGCATCGCATTAGGCAACTCTTTGCTGATATATATTCTAATAAGTGGATAAGTACAGGTATTAGTAAAGGAGGTGCGACGACCATATATTATCGCTATTTCTATCCAAATGATATGGATGTAAGTGTTCCTTATGTTGCTCCCATTAATAAATCGTATGAAGAGCAAAGAATTTATGATTTTCTGGATACCGTAGGAACAGAAGAGTGTCGCAATAGAATCAAAGATTTTCAAATACAAATTTTAAAAAATAGAGATAAAATAATTCCATTATTAAAATTTTATAGTCTTGGAGCGAAGGTTAAATATTCATATTTATCCTTGAGCCAAGCATTTGAATATGCAGTAATGGAATATCCATTTTCTTTTTGGCAATACGGAAAAGATTGTGAGAATATACCATCCAAAACAGCAACTATAGAAGAAATTACAGAATATTTTTTATCTGTTTCGAGCCTTACATTTTTTAGTGACGAATTTATTCAGAGATACAGTTCACACTATTATCAATCGGCCACAGAAATGGGTTATTATGGCTACGAAACTAACGAGTTTAAAGGTTATTTAATGGAATTGCCAACAGATTCAAATCCGATGGCATTATTTTTCCCTTTCGAGATGACCGAAAAGTTTGATGGTCAGCTTTTGGATGATGTTAACCTTTGGCTAGAAACAAAAGGAAATAAAATTATTTATATTTATGGCGAGATTGATACTTGGTCCGCAAGTGCAGTTCCACCCAATGATAAGGTTGATTCTAAATGGTTTATTTTGCCTAGAAAACATCATGGCAATGCAAGAATAAAATCAATGACATCTGCTGAAAAGGAGAGACTTATCGAGACTCTTGAAAAATGGCTTGCGATAAAAATACCGTCAAAAATGGATTGACACTAAACTTAAAAAATGTTTAGTTAATTGGCTGAATATATGCTACTTGTAAAATACTCGCACCTCCCTGCCGGCAAGCAGGGATTTTCCTAAGGTTCGGTTTCCTTTTGTTATTTTTTCTGCGTAACAAACGAAACTATCCATACGTAAACCGTTAGGTGTCATTCCCCACATCACGGAAAACCGAGATTAATTTCTCGTGCTAACGTCAAAGAGGAAATGAAAAAATTAGTGAAAATTGATAAATTTGAACTAAATATAAACAACTGATAATCAACAACAAAATTTGACGTTAGTCAGAATTAAAAACAACTGACCCGTCCGGAATAAAGGCTACATGATTTTAAACATTATGTACAAAAATGACAAAGTAATTAGACGGTATTCAGAACCTTTCAAACTGAAAATTTCACCTCAAAATAAAATGGTTTGGAGGAGTGTTCAAAATCATTTGATATGCAATACAAGGTACAGGATTTACTTATAATGGGGTTTTAGTAATCAATTAAGCATTAGGATATTTAATAACAAAACCTATTGCAAAAAAAATCTAGCCTGTTTGCGAACAAACAGAGATTCTTTCACAACCAAACCAAACGAAAACGTTTAATCTTGTAAAACGGATCGAGAAATTACAATTTTTTGAATTTCTGAAGTCCCTTCATAGATTTGTGTAATTTTCGCATCACGCATCAAACGTTCTACATGGTATTCTTTTACAAATCCATATCCCCCATGAATCTGAACGGCTTCTACGGTTACCCTCATTGCCATTTCTGCAGCATACAATTTGGCCATTGCTCCAGATAAATCGTAGTTTTGATGCTGGTCTTTATCCCAAGCAGCTTTTAAACAAAGCATTCTTGCAGCTTCAATTTCCGTAGCCATATCGGCCAATTTAAACGCAATGGCTTGGTGTTTGCTAATTTCTTTGCCAAAAGCTTTTCTTTCTTTTGAGTATTGTAAGGCCAATTCATACGCTCCAGATGCAATGCCTAAAGCTTGTGATGCAATACCAATTCTACCTCCAGCTAAAGTTTTCATGGCAAATTTAAAGCCAAAACCATCTTCACCAATTCTATTTTCCTTTGGTACTTTTACATCACTAAACATTAAAGAATGTGTGTCCGAACCTCTAATCCCTAATTTATTTTCTTTTGGCCCAACTACAAAACCTTCCATATCTTTTTCTAAGATTAAGGCGTTTATTCCTTTATGACCTTTTTCAGGATAGGTTTGTGCAATAACCAAATATACGCTAGCAGTATTACCATTGGTAATCCAGTTTTTTGTTCCGTTAACCAGATAATAATCGCCTTTATCTTCTGCAGTAGTACGCTGTGACGTAGCATCACTTCCTGCTTCTGGCTCACTTAGGCAAAAAGCACCTATAATTTCACCAGTTGCTAATTTGGTGAGGTATTTTTCTTTTTGTTCTTCTGTACCAAACGTTTCTATTCCCCAGCAAACCAATGAGTTGTTTACCGACATTACTACGGAGGCGGATGCATCAACTTTAGAAATTTCTTCCATGGCCAAAACATAAGAGATGGCATCTAAACCACTTCCTCCATATTTTGGGTCAACCATCATACCTAAAAAACCAAGCTCGCCCATTTTTTTAATTTGTTCCTGCGGAAACTCTTGTTTTTCATCCCTTTCAATTACACCAGGTAACAATTCATTCTGTGCAAAATCTCTCGCCGCATCTCGAATCATCATTTGCTCTTCGCTTAGTTTAAAATCCATAGTTTATTTTATTTGAGTTATTTTAAATTGAGGTGTCCAAAGATACAGAAAATCTAAAAATCTATTTGTATTTTTACGC
>JAUIAA010000231.1 GCA_030425715.1 Bacteroidia bacterium
AGGTTGAATAACTGTATTTTTGGCAAGCTTTTTATTGTTTTGGTATCTGGCTTTGGTTCGCTCCATCCCCCAGATCCAGGGCATAGGATCAATTTATAATCTCCTTTTCTAATGGCAAAACTCCCATTAATGGAACTGTGAACGGTTGTTTCTCTTAAATAGCCTTCTTTTTGTTCTAAAAGAGGTACTATGGAAAAACTGTCTTCTGCCGTATTTGCTCCTAATTCAGATTGTGTGATTTCGGCACAAGTGGCCATAAAATCGGTAGTACAGATGGTTTGGTTACTAACAGAATTTGCTTTGATTTTATTAGGCCATTTTGCAATAAAGGGTGTACGATGTCCTCCTTCAAAAATATCCGCTTTATGCCCTCTAAATTCCCCACTTGGTTTATGTCCTTTTTCTGCAAGTAATTTAAAATTGGCTTGGGGAGAACAACCATTATCACTTGTAAAAATAACCAAAGTATTGTGGTCAATTCCTTTGTCACGAAGCAATTTGGTGAGTTTCCCCATATAATCATCCATTTGCATGATAAAATCACCGTAAGGATTTAAGTTGCTTTTTCCTAGCCATTTAGCGGTTGGTAATATTGGTGTGTGTGGAGAAGGTAATGCCAAATACAAAAAGAAGGGTTGTTTTTTATTGGCCTTTTCTTTAATATAACTAAATGATTTTTCAAAAAAGTTAGGGGTAACTTGTTCATGAATAAAATCTTTTCCAGTGGGGCCTTCTCTCCACCAAGTATATTTACCATTATCTACAGTAGTACGGTTTGGTTGTGCAGTAACGTTTCCGTTTTCCACATAAACATAGGGAGCCATATCTAAAGAACCTGCATGACCGTAGCTGTAATCAAAACCCAAATCTTTTGGTCCGTTTTTTATGGGTTTTGTAAAATCAATATTGTCATAGTCTTGCGGATTCCAACCTGTTCCGCCAACGCTATCTCCTTTTTTTAATGCCCAATCCCAACCCAAATGCCATTTCCCAATAAATGCAGTATGGTAGCCTGCATCTTGTAAAAGTGCCGCAACGGTTTTTCTTTCTTTAGGGATAAGTGACTTAGAAACACCAGTTAAGACGCCACTTTTTAAAGTACTCCTCCAATTGTATCGACCCGTTAAAATGCTATACCTGGTTGGGGTACAAACTGCAGAAGAAGTATGCGCATCTGTAAATTTCATTCCTTCATTTGCTAAAGTATTTAAATGTGGTGTAGGAATTTTACCTTCAGGATTAAATGCTTGAATATCTCCATAACCTAAATCATCTGCCAACACATAGATAATATTGGGGAAATTTTGTTCTATACTTTGTACTTCCTGTTTTTCTTTGTTTTTACAAGAAAGAACTAAGTAGAGACATAGTAGATAGGTAAAAAAGCTAATAATACGCACGATAAATCAATTTGAATTTATGTTTCCTATTTTAAATGTCCAAGCATCATGCGAAGGTAATTCGCTGTATTTTATGCTGCTGGTATCAATAATTAGTTGATTGTTTTTATAGATCCAAGGCAAATCTCTAGATAAGCCAAGCAGATGTATTTTTTTATCGTTTCCTGGATTTTCAATATCTAAAACTAATTTTTCTTCGGGCCATTCAAAGCTAATGGCATAAATATTTCCTTTGTTTTTGGTATAACATAAATAAGTTTTTTGCGAGGAATAGGTTGCTTTTAAGCCATGTTGATTACCATTTTTTTCGATATAAAATGCACTGCTGGGAATTACTTCCTTTTTTAAGGAATTACTTTCCCAAGATAGGGAAACTGATGCGTTTTGCTTTTTTTCTTCGTATAGCATACGGATTGCATATCGTTTTCCTTTTTTGAGTGTAATTGTATGGTTGGATTGTACTGTATGGTCTGCACCCATTACTTCCGACTGACTTCCTGTGGCAGTGGCCTTATTACTTAATATTAAATTTTTATCTAAAAACACCTTTGCTTCATCGTCTGCTTTTATTTCTAATGTGTATTTTCCTGAGGTTGGAACACTAATAAACCCATTCCATTCTGCGGTAAAATCATCTTCTTTAATTCCTTTTATAGGTGCATTTCTTACCCAGTTAAAATTGATGTTTTGGTCTATTCTTGATTTTGTGATTTGTTTTTCTTGTTCTTTAATCATATAAGGTTGTGAACCGTAAATGGCTTCTCCATTAATATCTAACCAATTGCCCAATTGAAGTAGTCTTTCTTGTTGAATCATAGGTATTTGCCCATCGGCATTTGGACCAACATTTAATATCATGCCACCACCATTGGCAACTGCTTGCACAAATCTTTCAATCAATTCTTTAGAAGTTCCATAAGCTTCTAAAGTTTCATTTCTGTTTAAACCAAAGGATCTTCCTATTCCGCGAACTTCTGTCCAAGGTCTATCGGTTACTTTAATCCCAGCACTGTATTCAGGAGTTAAAAAACCAACCTTAATGCCCGAACCCCATCTATCGTTTACAATAGCTTCCTTTCCTACTAAATCATAATACCAATTAATTAGCTCCGCCGAGTGCCATTGTTCCGCCGAGTTAAACCATTCTCCATCGGCAAAAATCAAAGAAGGTTTATAAGTACTTACCAACTCTTTAAATTGCGGTATCATATAAGTATCTACATATTTTCCAATACTATCATGAGGATCAGTATACCATCTGTGCAATGGGTGATTCCATTCCGATAGGGAATAGTATAAGCCCATTTTTAAGTCCGTTTTTCTAACCGCTTCTGTTAATTCCCCAACAATATCTCTTTTTGGGCCAGTATCTACACTATTCCAATTTCTGTTGTATTTGCTCGGCCAAAGGGTATAGCCATCATGATGTTTAGATACCAATACCACATATTTTGCACCAGCACGTTGAAACAGACTTGCCCATTCATCAGGGTTGAACAACTCTGCTTTCCAGATAGAAGCAAAATCTTTATAGGTAAAATTTTGCCCATACGTTTTTTTCATAAAATTAGTACGTAAGGTATCTCCAGTTTGGATACCTCTTAAGAACCATTCAGAATAATCTTCTTTGCTACCATAGGCAGGTACAGAGTATAAGCCCCAATGGATAAAAATACCTAGTTTGGCTTGGGTAAACCATTGCGGATAATCTCTATCGTTTATTTTTTTTATGAGTTGATCTGAATTGTTTTGTTGTGAAAAAAGAGTGCATTGAAATGCAATGGTAAATAAAATGCTTAGCGCGTATTTTTTAATCATAAAACCGTAATTAATAGCCCAGTAAATTTTTGATGTATGCCAAAGTTAATCAAAATAAGCCCATTTATAAAGGTCATTGTCTTAGATTTCGTATTACAAATAGTACTGTATAAATAAGACCATCGCTATTTGTAGCATAATACCCTTTGTAGGTAGAAGGAAAGACGATAAATGACAAAAGTTGTGGGTTGCTATTTTTTTAGATTACTGCTAAATCATTAAAAAAAAATAGGGTGATTTTGGCAATTTTATGTACAAAAATCAAAAAATACTAGATTTTTATGCTATTAGTGAAATGTACTTTTTAATTAAAATTCATTATTTTAAGTATAAAAATAGCGAATAGCAGCATAGTACAATTCCCTAATTTTAGGGAACGCAAGGCTGCCAATCAAAAAATATTTACTTTTTTTTGATCAAATAATTTACCATATAAGCTTAGTGTTATAACTAAGTTATAGAGGATGTAATTTTTTTAAATGCTATGTAATCAGTGTTTTACAATTAAAATCATATTTTTTTTTAAGTTCGTAAAATGCACAATAATCTACCTCACGGTATTTAGGGATATTTAAAAATACCATGATTAGCTATTGTATTTTAATGTA
>JAUIAA010000232.1 GCA_030425715.1 Bacteroidia bacterium
AACCCTTTTCGTAACTGGAGAAAACCTATACTATAAATTATACTGTTTAAATGATGAAACAAATCAATTAAGCACTATCAGTAAAATTGCTTATGTTGAGTTGATAAGTACTAAAAACGAATCAATTTTCAGTCATAAACTAAAATTAGAAAATGGGGTTGGTAATGGTGATTTTTTTATTACCACCAATATACCTTCTGGAAACTATAAATTAGTGGCTTACACCCAATGGATGAAAAATGGTACAAATAATTTCTATCAAAATGATATAACTATAGTAAATCCTTTTCAAAATGATCAATCTGGTATGTTGGCTAAAAACGATTCTATTTACCAAGCCAATCACATTTTTAATCTACCTGTTATAAGCAGTAAATACTCAGATAATCAATCAGATATAAAACTTAACACCAACAAAGAAGATTATAACAAAAGAGAAAAGGTAACCATAAATATTGAAAAAATAAATAGCGAAAATATTTCTGGAAATTACTCCATCTCTATCCATAAAGTAGATTCTGTTGTATCCCCAACAATGTTACCTTCAACAAAATTCAACACTTTATTTACAAATTCAAATACGAATAGCACCGAATTTATTCCTGAAATAAGAGGAGAAATTATCAGTGGTAAAGTTTTAGATAGCTTAAATAATCCCATCGCTAATTGTAAAGTTGGCATTTCAATTCCAGGAAAAAATTATATTTTTAAAATTGCTACAACCAATAATTTGGGTAAGTATTATTTTAATCTAAATAAATCCTATGAAAACAAACAAGCTGTTGTTCAAGTAATTGATAAACAAAGAGAAAAATTAACAGTTATTGTTGATTCTTTTTCAAAATTGAATACCAGTAACCTCCAGTTTTCCGAATTCAAAATTACTCCTGCTATAAAAAAGTTAATACTTGATAGAAGTATACAGAATCAAATAGAAAACGCTTATGCCAATGTGAAGTTAAATACGGTAGATAGTATTTATTCTATTGATCCATTTTACAAAACTAAGGCCACATCCTATAAACTAGACGATTTTACGCGTTTTCCTACCATTAAAGAAACTGTAGTTGAAATATTAGAAACGGTTTATGTACGTCAAAGAAAAGAGGGCAATACTTTGCATGTTAGAATTTATGATGATAAATTAGAATCTGGATTATTACCCATGCTCTTAATTGATGGCGTATTGATTCAAAACCATCAAGAATTCTTAGACTATAACCCGAATAATATTGAAAAAATTGACGTGGTTGGAGCACAATATATTTATGGCTCCCAACTTTATGATGGAATTATAGCAGCCCAAACCAAATCTGGTAACTATGACACACGTGCTTCTGGAAATTTTATAAAAAAAATAGAGTTATTCAAACCTTTAGCAAAAAAGCACTACTTTTTACAAGTTTACCAAGATTCTAAATTTGACAGAATTCCAGATTATAGAAGTCAATTATTATGGATGCCAAATGTACAGTTCAATAAAACAAGTAAAAAAATTGACTTTTACACATCAGATATTTCTGGTTTGTTTGAAATTAACTTGGAGGGATTTAATGAGAAAGGGAAACCTACGAGTATTAAAAAGTATATCAAAGTAAATTAAACCTTTGGTATTAACAATTTCAAAGTTTCTTTTCTATTGATTTTTCCTGTTTCTGTATAAATAAAGTGCGGTAAAAAGTAAATTTCTTTTGGTTTTTCATACCTATCAAAAACCTGCTCAAGAAAACTTATTGGTGCTTTTTTACCTTCAATTATCAGTATTATTTTTTCTCCAAGAGTTACGTCTGGCATTGATGTGATAAAAAAATTATTGTCAACGAATTTCCCTAATTTCTCTTCCAGTTCTTCTGGAATATATTTTATTCCTCCAGAATTGATGATATTGTCATAACGCCCTTTAAGTATAAATTTTTTATCCGAAATTAATTCCACCAAGTCATTTGTAATTGTTTCTTTATTAGAGATATATGGTGCATTAATAACCAAACAGTTTCTATTATCTATGGATAAAAACACATTATCTAATGCTGTGTAACTCTCTTCGGAAGCTTTACAATGGTTTATTTTTTTTACGGCGATATGGGTAATCGTTTCTGTCATACCGTAGGTAGCAAATATTTTGGTTTTTAAGTTTTTCAATTCAAACAATAATTCTGTTGACATTGCCCCTCCTCCTACAATCAATTTATCAATACTTACAATGTTTTTTAATGATTTTTTTAATTGTGTGGGTACCATTGCCCCAAAGTCATAGCTCTTTGAATTATTTTGCAATACATTTCCAGATGCTTCTACCCAATCTAAATCCCAACCTAAAACCAAAGCCCTTACCCACATCATTTTGCCTGCAATATACTTTGATTGTAAACAATGTAATGCAGTTGTATTATTAGGAAGATTGAAGTATTGGGCAGTCGCTTTCGCGGAGGCAATCATGTGTTGCTTCAATAAACGAATTTGTTTGGGAGCTCCTGTGGAACCAGAAGTTTGTACTACAACAAATTCCTTCTTATTAAACCAATCTTTTAGAAATAAATAAGATTCTTTATCTAGTTTTTCACAAAAGGAAAGGAGGTTTTGGTAATCCTTAAATATAGTACCATTTAACCTAAAATCTTTATGTATGAAATAAAAATTATGCAATGCCTGTATTTTCAGTATGGCTAATTTCTTGAATGTTACCAGTTAGTTTTTCCTTCCAATTTTTCCAGCCATATTTTTTGGAAAAAAGCAATAATAATAAAGGGTATATCACAAATACTGGTAAGTATAATTCTAAGTCTACCGAGGGTTCTGAAAGATCTACAAATAAAGCATCTGTTTGAAAAACAGTCCAATTCATTGTCACAAGTGTTGCTGCAACTATATTATTAGAAGCATGTAGGCCCAAGGCTAACTCTGTACCATCATCCATTAAGGTTATTATTCCGTAAAGAAAACCTGTACCAATATAATACACCATAACAATCATTCCCAATTTTTCTACTTCTGGATTAAAGGAATGCAATAAGCCAAAAACCACTGAGGTAATAATTAAAGGAATCCAAGCATTTTTAACCCAAACACCTATTCCTTGCATAAAATAACCTCTAAACAAAATCTCTTCAAAACTAGTTTGCAATGGCATAAACAAAAAGGAAATGATTACCAAAATAAAAAATGGAACTGGTTTAAAATTCCAAACATAATTTTCAGTATTTAAAAAATAATCTATAGCAATCAAAATAACGCTAATGGTAAACCATACAAAAAATGCAAAGAAAAATCGTTTCCAATCTATCTTTTTTCGAGCTGTTAGTACCGTTTTTATTTTTCTAAGGTGTACAGATTTTATTCCAAAAAGCAAAAAAAACAAACCAATAGCAAAAGTGCAAATCATTACAAATAAGTATAAATTAGAATTAATACCTAAATTTGCAAAAGCTGTATTCCCTGCTTGCATTAACTCTGAGGTGTTTTCGGTGTGTTGAGCTGCAACAACCAATAATGGAACTACCCCTATAATTTGCCAACCTAAAAAAACGAATATCAAAGTAAGTAAATATCTCCACCATTCATTTTTGCCTAAATATGCTTGTTGTATAAAATTTGTCATGTGTATTATTTACAAAAAATTAATCCGTTTTAGTCGTTGAAAAGAAAATTAGTGTTTCCCCATTTTAAATCTCTATTGTAGTTTAAGCTTCCTGATCTAACCTCTAAAGGTGCTTCAATATTATTGGTAAATAACCCTCCAGTTCCAAGTCCTTGAGGTAAATCACTTTGCAAAGTATAGGTAAATTGAGCTATGGCATTCAACCCTATA
>JAUIAA010000233.1 GCA_030425715.1 Bacteroidia bacterium
CTCTTCCATTCCTTTAGCCATCCAGCGATATTCTTCTAACAACAATGCTGTTCCGGCATATGCGGCATCCACATGCAACCAAATATTGTGCTTTTTACTAATTTGGCTAATTGGTTTCAAAGGGTCCATAGCTGTGGTTCCTGTGGTTCCTAAAGTTGCAACAATACATAGTGGTTGGTACCCATTTTTCAAATCTTCTTGAATTGCTTTTTCTAACGCTTGAGCAGACATCGCTAAATTTTGATCCACTTCAATTTTAATCAAATTTTCAATACCCAGACCCGCTATTTTTACCGCCTTATCTATGGAAGAGTGTGTTTGTGAAGAGCAATATACTCTAAATTTATTTGTACCATCAAAACCCTTTTGATTGATTTGATTTTTGCTAAAAAGCTCTCTTGCCGTTAATATCGAAGCCAAAGTAGCGGTAGAAGCCGTATCTTGAATTACTCCATACCAATTCTTAGGTAAATCTAACATTTGTATAAACCACACCATCACTTTTTCCTCTAATTCAGCTGCGGCTGGAGAGGTATCCCAAATCATACATTGTGCGCCTAAGGTTGCGGTAAGCATTTCTGCCAAAACGGATGGGTAACTACTATTTCCAGAAAAATAGGCATGAAAATTAGGATGTTGCCAATGGGTAATCCCAGGCATTATTTTTTGTTCAAAATCGGCAAATATTTTCGACATTTCTTCCCCATTCATTGGTGCCTCATTTTCTATTTGATTATAAACCTCGTGAGGCTTCACTTTACTCTTTACAGGATATTTTTCAATATTCTCCAAATAATCCGCCATCCAATCTACCATTTGATGGGCTTGCACTCTAAATTCTTTGTTATTCATCATGGGCTTCAAAAATTATTTCAAATATAGCCAAATTGATTGGTCATACTATTATCTATAAATGGCTATTAAACTTTCCATCTATTTTTAGACTTATTTTAATTTTTTGTAATATTAGCCTATCTTATTTTGAATTGTATCTTTATGAGGTTTAGGTATACTATTGTAACCAGATTTGCGCTTTTTTTTACCAGTTTATTGGTTTTGGCAATTCTATTATCTGGGTATCTAGTTTTTCAAAATGCTTCAAAAGTAATTGTAAAAAATTCAAACGACAATTTAAAACATGCTTCAGATCTAGCGCAACAATCGTTTTATGCCCTTTTAAATGAAGTATCTAATGATATAGCCGTAATTTCTTCTAGTCCAACATTAGTGAATTATATAAATCAGGGGAGCCCACAAACACGACAAGAAATTAACAATCTATTTCAGAGCGTCTTAAAAAACAAACCCTCTTATTTTCAAATTAGATGGATTGGTAGCCAAGGAAATGAAATTATACGATTTGATAAAAAAAATAATCAAATTATACCCATTACAAATTTACAGGATAAGAGTAATCACGAATATTTTAAGGAAACTATTAAAATGGGGCATGGTGATTTTTATTTTTCAGAGATAAATTTAAATGAAGAACATGGGGTTATTAGTAAACCTCATACACCTACCTTACGAGCTGCAAGCCCAATTTTTGTAAAAAACAGTAAACTCAAAGGAATTGTAATAATAAATGTAAACCTTAATACTTTTTATAAAACCTTAGATCAAATTTCAAATACCGAACTTAGTTTGTTTTTAGTAGATAGTTTAGGACAATATTTATATGCCCCAAATAAATTGAAAACGTTTGGTTTACAAACAAAAAGTAAGAAAAATTTTTATAGCGATTTCAAACCCGATTCTGTAAAGACTATAACAAATGGCTTTGAAAATTTTACAGATAACCATGGTAACAAATTGTTGAGCTACAATAAAAAATTATCTTATTTTAATGGAAAAAGAAATATGAGTTTAATTGCATCTATCCCACATAATGATTTGATGCAAAGTGCATTAAGTGTAAGAAAAAAAAGTATCCATACCATACTCTTGATTTGTTTTTTATCTCTTTTGATTACTTGGTTCTTTCTAAATCTATTTTCAAAAAAAATTAACTTAATAACTAAAGCCATTCGCAATTACGAAGAGGGTATAACCGATAAAATTGAATTACCAACCAAACGAAAAGATGAAATTGGAGTTTTAGCAAACACCTTTAATAAAATGAAGAACACCATTGATCAAAATGTGTTAGCTTTAAATAAATCGCTTAAAAAAGAAAAATTGGCAAAACAACAAAGAGATGACTTTCTACAAAATATGAGTCACGAATTAAGAACTCCTTTAAATGCCATTTTAGGTCTTACTGAATTACTCCACAAAAATGAACCCTCTACTTCTCAGCTTCCAATTATCAATTCTCTAGATAGAAGTGCTAATAGCTTAGCAGCTTTAGTTTATGACGTATTAGATCACCAAAAGTTGATAGATGGTAATTTACAGTTGGAAAATAAGTCGGTTAGTATAGCAGAAATACTACAAAACATACATGCTACTTATCAATTTGAAGCAGTTCATAAAAACTTATCTTTTCATTTATCCCTAGATAAAAATTTAAAAGAGCATAACTATTTGACAGATAGCTTAAGACTTTCTCAAATTATTACCAATCTAATTATCAATGCTATAAAATACACCAACAAAGGAAGTATTAGTCTTAGTGGAAAAATTGTCAATAATAATTTAGAAGTTATAGTTCAGGATACTGGTATCGGTATTAAAGCAGAAAATTTATCAAAAATTAATGAGCGATTTTTTAGAGAAAAGGAAAATATTTCAGGGAGATATGGTAGTTATGGTTTAGGGCTTTCAATTGTTAAGCAACTTACCCTTCTTTTTAGAGGTAATATTTCGGCCTCATCTAAATTAGGGGTTGGTTCTTCCTTCAGTTTAAGTATTCCTGTTACCGAGGTAAAGACCAAATTGAAAAACCCTGGCATCAAAAAAATAATATTGCCTCAATTTGAAAAAAAATATCAAATTTTACATATTGAAGATGATGCCTCTACGTTAGATTTAATAAAATTTCTTTTACAAGACAAATGTATAGAGTTAGATCAAGTTAATAATTTAGATGCAGCAACGCAAAAATTAAATGCCAATAAATACCATCTAATAATAAGTGATTTAATACTAGATGAGACCCCTCTTAAAGGCCAAATTAAAAACTGGATAAGTGTTAAAAAAATTGAATGCCCTATTGCTCTACTATCGGCTTTAGAACCAGAAATAATGAAAGAAATATCGCCCTATTATTTTCAAAAACCTTTCCATACAGACCTTTTTAAACAGTATATATTTAAAACACTAGGCGATAATGAATTTACATCGCCTGATTTTAGTAATATTTATAATAACTACGACAATCAAACATTAAAAATTAATAAGGTTTTTACTTTGCTGGAAAACGAATTTCAAACCTATATTGATCGTATAGAACTTGTTTGTAATACTAAAAATCAAAAAGAGTGGGAAGGTATTTTGCATAAATTAATTGCTCATATAAACAACCTCAATTTAATATCACTTTCTCAAGTCCTTCCAAAAAACATTTCAAATTTAAGTCCTGAAAAGTTTATAAAAATAAAAAATGTATTTGCCTACTATTTATGTTGTCTTAGTGTAGAAAAGCAATTTAATTTAGTAAATTAATTTTATTCAACAATTCCTTTTCATAACTGCTACTTATAGGAATATGGTCCTTTTCAATAGTAATCGCATTGGTATTGATAGATTGAATTTTATTGAGATTTACAATATATGAACGGTGTACTTTTTGAAAAAAATATGGAAGTTTTTGCTGCAAATCTTTTAATGTCATCAGGGTTAATATTTTTTTATTCTCAA
>JAUIAA010000234.1 GCA_030425715.1 Bacteroidia bacterium
AAAATTTCATGTTATTGTTATTGTTTAATTTAGTACTAACTCATAAATTAAAAAAAAATTGTGTTTTACTATATTTTTTTAATCTTGTTTTTAAAAGGAGGGATATATATCTAATTATTTGGTAATTAAAGATATATTTAGTTACTGCGGTCAAAATTAGTTGATTTTAACAAAAGGGCAAAATTTATTTTAACACTTGTTTTAATATACTAATTGGATGCTCTGATTTCCTGCCTGTACCATCTAAAATTTGGTGTCGGCAACTAGTTCCAGCTGCAACTATTTTCGTTTCCTTTTTTGTTTTTCTAATTTTTGGAAAAAGAGTATCCTCTCCAACTTGCATACTAATATCGTAATGTTCTTTTTCATAACCAAAAGATCCAGCCATACCGCAGCATCCTGATGTATAAATACTTACATTAAAATTTGTTGGCAAGTTCATCATCTTAAATGATGCTTCCATATTGGATAATGATTTTTGATGACAATGCCCATGAATTTTAATAGTTAATTCTTTATCAGAAAAATCGTCTGAGCTAATGTTTCCAGTTTCGATTTCTTTCGCGAAAAACTCCTCTATCGTAAAAGTATATTTTGCAATTTTTTTTGCAGCCTCTTGATTATCTGCTAAGCGTAAATACTCATCTCTAAAGCTAAGAATAGAGGAGGGTTCAATACCCACCAATGGAGCATGTTGATCAATCAAATCTTTAAAATGATTGACATTATAGTTTGCTAAGTACTTTGCCTTGTCGAGTAAACCTTTTGAAATGGCGCTTCTCCCACTTTCTTCATGGCTGGTAATTTTTATATCATACCCCAACTTTTCCAATACTTCAATCAAATCTTTACCAATCTTAACATCATAAAAATTGGTAAACTCATCTATAAATAAATATACGGTAGATTTCTTTTTTTGACTGTTTATTGGAGTTCTATTTTTATACCATTTATCAAATGTTTTTGGAGCAAGCTTTGGAACGGTTCTTTGTTTTGCAATACCCATTGCATTTTTTACCAGTGTAGAGTTTAAGATAAAATTACTAAACCACGGAGCAATAGCACCTATCTTATTATACTTTACATTGTTAGCAAATAATTTTGTTCGGAATGGTACGCCATTTACTTTTTGGTATTGGTATAAAAATTCGGCTTTTAAAGTGGCAACATCTACATTGCTGGGGCATTCATTGGCGCAGGCTTTACAGCTTAGGCATAAATCAAAAACCTCTTTTAATTCTTGATGGTTAAACTTATTTTTTTCTTCACTATTCGTTAAAAATTCCCTTAGTGCATTTGCTCTTGCTCTAGTGGTATCTTTTTCGTGGTTTGTGGCACGATAGCTTGGACACATCGTTCCTCCAGCTTCTACCGATTTTCTACAATCTCCTGATCCGTTGCATTTTTCTGTCGCTCTTAAAATTCCGAGAGAATCGGTAAAATCAAAAATGGTTTCAATTTCGGGTTCTTCTCTATCCACTTCATATCTCAAAGCAGTATCCATAGAGAAAGCATCTACAATTTTACCTTTATTAAATATATTTTCAGGATCGAAAAGGTATTTAATTTTTTTGATTAGCTCATAATTTTTAGTGCCAATCATCAGTTGTAAAAACTCAGATCTAACGATACCATCGCCATGTTCCCCACTCATAGATCCATTGTACTTTTTAACCAATTTGGCTACATTTTCTGTAATGGTTCTAAAAAGTTTAACATCTTCATTTTTTTTAAGATTTAATATCGGACGAAGGTGTAATTCACCAGCACCAGCATGTGCGTAGTATACTGCTTTTTGACCAAATTCATCCATCATTGTGGTGAATTCCTCTATATAATTAGGTAAATCTGAAACTTCAACTGCGGTGTCTTCAATGCAAGCCACAGCCTTATCATCGCCCACAATATTCCCCAATAAACCTAAACCTGCTTTTCGCAATTCGTATGCTTTGTCAATTTCTTTTCCTTTTAAGATAGGGTAGGCATATCCAAAATTGTTTTTTTGCAAATCTTTTACTAAGTTATTTGCCAACAGCGTCACCTCTTCTTTTGTGTTGGCTAACAATTCTAACATCAAAACCCCTTCTGGGTCACCTTCAACAAAAAATCTATTTTTTAATTGTTCTCTATTGTTTTTGGTGCAGTCTAAAATGGTTTTATCCATCAGTTCACACATATACAAATCGTGTTGCATGGCAACCACAACTGCTTTTAAACTTTCTTGAATACTATTAAAATGAGCAGCAACTAAAATACTTTCCTTAGGTGGTAAAGCATCTAATTTTAACTCAATAGCAGTAGTAAATGATAGGGTACCTTCACTACCACAAAGCAACTTAGCCAAGTTAATTTCTTCTTTATAATCTCCAAATACATTGGTATCTATCAAAGCATCTATTGCATAACCATTGTTTCTCCGGTGAATGGATTTTTTAGGAAATTCTTTTTTGATTTCTTCTTGAACTTCTTTTGCAGATAATTCTTGGTAAATATTTCTGTAAATTTTGTTTTCTAAAGTGTTTCCTTTGGTTTTTTGATGGAATTCTTCATTGCTTAAAGATTTAAAAGTAGCAAAACTCCCATCGGATAAAATGGTTTGCAGCGAAAGCACTTTGTCTCTGGTAACACCATATTTAATAGAGGTGGTTCCCGATGAATTGTTCCCAACCATCCCACCAATCATACAACGATTAGAAGTAGAGGTGTTTGGGCCAAAAAATAGGCCATAAGGGTTTAAAAATTTATTTAGGTTATCTCTAATAATTCCGGGTTCAACCGTAATGGTTTTATTTCTTTCATCAAAGGCTAAAATACGAGTAAAATGCCTAGAAACATCTACTACAATCCCATCACCAACACATTGTCCGGCTAAGGATGTACCTGCTGTTCTTGGTATGAGGGCTATTTTTTCTTTTGTTGCAAATTGAATAAGTTGTTGTATGTCTTTTTTGTTTTTTGGGTAGCAAACCGCTGTAGGAATTTTTCTATATACAGATGCATCTGTGGCATAGATGCTTTTGTGTAGATTGTCAAAATGCAATTCGCCTTGTAAGCTTGCTTTTAATTGGGTTAATTTGTTCTCTAAAGATACCATTTCGTTAAATTAAGAAACTTTTGCACCATTTTGTATGGTAGTGGTAGATTGTAACAGAACAACATCTTCACCATTTTGAATTCCTAAAACCAAGCATTCGCTTAAAAAATTAGCAATTTGTTTCGGTGCAAAATTAACAACGGCAATTACCTGCTTGTTTAAAAGTGCTTCTTTGGAGTACAGGCTAGTGATTTGAGCACTAGACTTTTTGGTTCCCAATCTGCCAAAGTCAATGGTTAATTGATATGCAGGTTTGTGGGCTTTAGGAAAATCATTTACTTCTATAATGGTACCTAATCGAATATCGACTTTAGTAAAATCTTCAAAATTGATTATTTCTTTTTGCATTATTTTATTTTTTCGATAGTGCTTTATGGATGACTTACTGTATAATGACAAAGCTAAAGCGGATATGTTTTTAGATTATTTGTATTTTTGAAAAGATACTTAATTTAAGTTTTAAATATAAATATAATCTTTAAAAAAAATGGCAAGAACAGCTTCAAATATGTTGCCCTTAGAAACGCGTGCTCCAAATTTTATTTTGACAGATGCAGTGGATGGTAATAAAAAATCTTTAGAGGATTTAAAAGGAGAAAAAGGAACGGTGGTGATGTTTATTTGTAACCACTGTCCATTTGTATTGCATGTCAATCCTGAATTGGTAAATATGGCCAATGATTTTCAAAAAAATGGAATTC
>JAUIAA010000235.1 GCA_030425715.1 Bacteroidia bacterium
CCTTAATGGTATTGTATTGCTGCATTAATGGAGTTACTTTTTTTGTCTTGGCCAATGGTGTAATTTTTAGAAAATAAAGACCACTAATTCCTTACTTTAATTTTTATATTTGCATCATTAAAAGCACGTATTTTAATACTTTTCATACAATATGTTGGAATTGTGTTCTCTCGCAAAGATATAATTTTATGATAGAAAATATCATGGTTAAAAGATAAATGGTAGAAGTGTAAAATAGGGTTTTTTAAAACCATAATTGTACAGCATGCGAAAATTAAAAAATAGCGAATTAGGAAGGTTAAATGTGGCAGAGTTTAAAAAAACGGCTAAAATACCTGTAGTTGTAATTTTAGATAATATTCGCAGTTTGAATAATATAGGATCAGTATTTCGTACTAGTGATGCCTTTTTAATTAAAAAGATTTATTTGTGTGGCATTACCGCAACTCCACCCAATAAAGAAATACATAAAACTGCACTTGGTGCTACGGAATCAGTTGACTGGGAATACTGCCAAGACACATCGGTATTGGTTAATGAATTACAGCAAAAAAATTATGAAATTGTTGCAATCGAACAGGCAGAGAACAGCACCTCTTTAGAAAATTTTGCTGTTAATAACTCAAAAAAATATGCGATTATTTTTGGCAATGAAGTAAAGGGAGTACAACAAAAAGTAGTTTCTGCTTCAAATTACTGTGTTGAAATACCACAGTTTGGCACAAAGCACTCTTTAAATATCTCGGTAAGTTGTGGGGTAGTTTTGTGGGATTTATTTAAAAAATTAAAACTTTCTTGATGGACTCATTTACATTTTATTTTAATTTAGGTTTAAAGCATGTGTTGGATTGGCAAGCATACGATCATGTGCTATTTTTTATCGTACTCACTATTTTTTACAGTTTTAAAGACTGGAAAAAAGTAATTTGGTTGGTTTCTTCCTTTACCATTGGTCATATGATTTCTTTAGGATTGGCAACCTATAATATGTTTAGGGTAAACATTGCTATTATTGAATTTTTAATTCCGTTAACCATATTTATTACAGGTGTTTACAATATTTTTACTTTAAAAAGTCCGCCAAAAAAATTAGGTGTTGCTGCTATGGCTTCTTTTGTTTTTGGGTTAATTCACGGTGTGGGATTTTCCAATTATTTTAGTATGGTTGTTGATGATTCTGAAAATAAATGGATACAATTGGTTGAGTTTGCAATTGGCATTGAAATTGCACAGTTAATAGTAGTGCTGTTTATCTTATTAGCGAGTTATTTTGTAGTCCAAATTTTTAAAAAATCGAAACGAGATTGGGTACTAATCATTTCGGCAATTGTAATTGGAATTGTAATACCCATGATGATAGAAAGAAAATTTTGGTAAATATTTAACAAAGTTATTTTTAATGTTTTATAAATTCGCTTCCGTGCTAAATACGAATAGATGATAGATAAAAAGCAGTTTAGATATGATTTGGCCTATTTAAAAATGGCAATGGAATGGGCAAAATTATCGCATTGCAAAAGAAAGCAAGTGGGTGCTTTGATAGTAAAAGATAAAATGATTATTTCTGATGGTTACAATGGCACACCAACAGGGTTTGAAAATTGTTGTGAAGATGAAGAGGGCAATACCAAATGGCATGTTTTACATGCAGAGGCTAATGCTATTTTAAAGGTGGCATCTTCTACACAGTCGGCTAAAGGAGCCACTTTATATATTACCTTATCGCCCTGTAAAGAATGTAGTAAATTGGTACATCAAGCCGGTATTAAACGTGTAGTATATGCTAATGCATACAAGGATACAGAAGGATTAGATTTTTTACAGAAAGCACACATTGAAATAGTACACATTCCAGTAAATGAATAAAAAAACAAAAATAATATTACCATTAATAATTGCAATTTCGGTTGTTTTTGGCATCTTTTTAGGAAGTACCCTAAACTACCCAAAAAAAACAATTACTTTTTTTGGCGGTAGTCCACAAGAAAGAAAAATAAAAAGATTGATTGATTATATCCACTATGAGTATGTAGATGAAGTGGACACGGATAGTCTTTTAGATGGAACAATTAAAAATATGTTGGGCAAATTAGATCCACACTCGGTGTATATTCCCGCTAAGGAACAAGAGAGTATTGCCGAAACCATGAATGGAAAATTTGTAGGTATAGGCATTCAATTTCGTATGTATAAAGATTCGCTTACGGTAATTAAAGTGCTAAAAAATGGCCCTAGTGAAAAGGCAGGAATTAAGGCCGGAGATAGAATTTTAATTGCCAATAATGATACACTTTATAACAAAAACCTTGGCAGCAACTATATTTTAAAAACCTTAAAAGGAAAGCCAAATACAAAGGTAGAACTAGAAATTTATAGAAAATCGGAGCATAAAAACTTACCATTTACCATCGTTCGTGGCGATGTTCCTATCAGTAGTGTAGATGCTTTTTATATGATAGATAAAGATTTGGGCTATATCAAAATCAACAAATTTGCAGCTACTACCTACGATGAATTTAAAACTGCCTTAGATGCATTGTTAAAAGATGGCATGAAAAAATTGGTTTTAGATTTAAGGCACAATCCTGGAGGTTATATGCAAATCGCTACCCAAATTATTGATGAATTTTTAGAAGATGGAAAACTAATTGTTTTTACCAAAAATAAAGGAGGCAAGGTAGACGAAACTTTTGCCACTAAAAAAGGAGAATTTGAAAACGGTCACGTTTTTGTGCTAATTAATGGATCTTCGGCATCGGCAAGTGAAATTGTGGCAGGGGCATTACAAGATAATGATAAAGGAACTATTGTTGGTAGACGTTCTTTTGGTAAAGGTTTGGTACAGCAGGAAATGGGATTAGGAGACGGATCGGCAGTAAGGTTAACTGTATCTAGATATTATACCCCAACTGGAAGGTCTATTCAAAAACCATACGACCATAATGGGAATAAAACCTATTTTAATGAATTTGAAAAAAGGTACAATGAAGGGGAGTTAATTACTGCCGATAGTATAAAAGTAAATGACACCTTAAAATACAAAACACCAAAAGGCAAAATTGTATATGGTGGTGGTGGCATTATACCAGATGTATTTGTTGCCATAGACACTACCCAGTATTTTAGCAATTTTCACTACAGAATTTTAAACGATTTTGTATTTGATTATACAGATAACCACAGAGCAGAGTTTCAGGGCATTTCCTTTGATGAATTTATGGCTGATTTTGATAAAGACCATAAAATTTTAGACGATTATATCAAGGACTTACCTTCTACTTTGAAGGATATGGATACGCAAGAATTGAATAATTTAGATATATATATGAAGGCCTTATTTGCCCAACAATTATTCGATGCCAATGCCTTTTATAAAATTATCAATACCCAAGATGTGATGATAGAAAAAGTAAAAGAGCTAGAAAAAGAGGGCTATCCTATTGAGCAATAGCATCATGTACCATAGATGTATTTCCGTTGTTCCAATGGGTTAAAATGTCTGTAGCCACTTGAGCACCACTTCCTGCTGCAATGGCAAACTGATTTCTCAAACCCGCTAAAACACCTGCCACATAAATGCCATCAATAACTTTATGATTTGTATTCTTAAGCTGAATTCTCTCTTTTTGTGGTGGTAAATTTTTATGTGGAATCACAAATTGCATAAGCCCTTCTATTTGAAATAAATTAGACTTTCCAACTGCAACAACGATTGATTTTGTCTTGTATTTGTTTTTATTGGTATAGATGGTAAAATTACCTTCAACTCCTTCCACTT
>JAUIAA010000236.1 GCA_030425715.1 Bacteroidia bacterium
GAGCTAATATAACCAGGGGCACTGTCATTACCAACCAAACTCCAAGTTTTTCCACCATCATGGGTTAGTGCTTTTGCTCCTTGTGTTTTTTCTTTGGCATCCCAGTCGCCACCCATGATAATTCCTTTTTTGGAGTTGTAAAAATCAGTAGCAAAAATACCAGTCATTTTCCCGCCTTGCACCATAGGTGTTTCTACAACTTTCCAATTTTCACCAAAGTCGTTACTTTTATACACTCTAGCTTTTTTGCCTCCAGTCACCATCCAAACGGTTTTACCATTAAATGCTACATTGCCATTACTCGCGGCAAAAGCTGCTTCACCCTCTATAATTTTAGGTATATTTTTACAATCTACTTTTTGCCAAGATTTGCCTCCATTTTCTGTAATAATTACAGACAAACAGTCTTCTGTTGGATCTCCCATGGCGATTCCGTGTTTTTCATCTAAAAATGTCATGGCATCGTAAAAAACTTTTTCGCCAACTTCTTTATAAACAACCTCTGGTTTAGAATCTTTTTTAGCAGGATTTATTTTATACAGTACCGCAGGATTTTCAATACTTAACATAAAAATATTTTTTCCGTTATAGGCTATGGATCTAAAAAAAGGAAATTTATCTTGGTATTTTATAGAATCAACTTTTACTTTATTATTTTCTATTTTTCCAAATTTACCATGCGAACCAGCAAACCAAACGGTATGGTTATTTAATGTTTCAATAGCTCTAATACTTACTTTTGGAATAGAAAACTCTTGAAGTGTAAAGTCTTTACTTACATCGTTCTGTGAAAACAATGCAAAACAAGGAAGTAATAATAATGCTATTATTATGGGTGAAATTTTCATGCTCAAAATTTTAATTTTGCTAAAATAATAGTTTTCAAAAAATAAGACTACATTTATTCTGTTAATTAAAAAATTATCGATGAAAGCGTTAGTTATTTCAGGTGGTGGAAGCAAAGGAGCCTTTGCTGGTGGTGTTGCCCAATATTTGTTAGAAGAAAAAAATAAAGATTATGATTTATTAATAGGCACTTCTACAGGTAGTTTGATGGTTTCGCATTTGGCGTTAGGTAAGGTACATGAATTAAAAGAAATATACTCTAATGTAAACCAAGCTACTATTTTTAGTAACTGTCCGTTTAAGATTAAATCTTATAAGAATCACAAAACAGTTGGAATTCATCATTTGAATACGATGATGAATTTCATCCGCGGAAGCAAAACTTTTGGAGAAAGTTATCACCTTAGAAATATGATAGAAAACAATATTTCGGATGATTATATACAGCAAATTAAGGACTCTAAAAAGAATGTTTTGATTACGGTTTCTAATTTAACACTAAACCAAGTGGAGTATAAATCGGTTAACGATTGTAGTTACCATGACTATAGAGATTGGATTTGGGCATCGAGTAACTATGTGCCTTTTATGAGTTTACTCATTAAAAATCACTTTGAATATGCCGATGGTGGTTTTGCAAATATGGTACCCATTATAGAAGCAATTGATAATGGAGCTACAGAAATTGATGCCATTATACTCGAAACTAAGGTAACTCAGTTAAACAGATTGCCTTCAAAAAACCCGTTTTCATTAATTACAAATTTATTCGACTTTATGCTAAAAAATTTAGAAGCGTATAATATATCTGTGGGAGAGTTGCGTGCAAAATACAACAATGTAAAATTAAATTTATACTTTACACCTACTGTATTGACAACAAATTCATTGATTTTTGATAAAAAGAAAATGACAGAGTGGTGGAATCAAGGATTTGCACATGCAAAAAGAAAAGATGAAATAATTGAAAAAAAATAAAAGAAATTATTGTTTAATTAAATTATGTGTTTATTTTTGCTGCATCATTATGAAAAAATGAAAAGAAATAACTTACATCATCATTTATTATTAACTTACACTCAGGTGAGGAAATAATGTTGTGATGTAAATCAAAAATATTAAAAACCCGTTTGAGTGATTCAAACGGGTTTTTTGTTTGTATCGCTCAGCCAAATCAACAAAAATGAATAAAATTAAAATTGCAGTTCAAAAATCAGGAAGGCTAAACGAAGATTCCTTAAAAATCTTAAAAGAGTGTGGTATTTCTATTAGTAATGGTTTAGATCAACTAAAATCAACCGCAAATAATTTTCCAATGGAAATTTTGTATTTGCGCAATAGTGATATACCTCAATATTTAAAAGATGGCGTGGTAGATATTGCTATTATTGGTGAAAATTTATTGGTAGAAAAGGACTCGAAATCAGAAATAAAAGTAATTGAAAATCTAAATTTTTCGAAATGTAAAGTTTCTTTAGCAGTTCCTAAATCTTTCCCATATCAAAATATCAAAGATTTAGAAGGAAAAAAAATTGCAACTTCTTATCCAAATACCCTGAATGCCTATCTAAAAAAACAAGGTGTTCAAGCAGAATTACACCAAATTTCTGGCTCGGTAGAAATTGCACCAAATATAGGCTTGGCCGATGCTATTTGCGATATTGTAAGCAGCGGTAGTACACTTTTTAAAAATAATTTAAAAGAGGTTGAGATTTTGTTTCAATCGGAAGCTGTTTTGGCAGTTTCGCCAAAAATATCCGCAGAAGCGAACCTAACCTTACAAGAATTGCAGTTTAGATTACAGTCGGTTTTAAAGGCAAGAAAATCAAATTATGTTTTGATGAATGCGCCCAATGATAAAATTGAAGAATTGATTGCAATTTTACCTGGAATGCGTAGCCCAACAGTGTTGCCTTTAGCAGAAAAAGGATGGAGTTCCATTCACACAGTAATTGACAAGAATCAATTTTGGGAAGTAATAAACGAGTTAAAAAGTAATGGAGCAGAAGGAATTTTGGTTATTCCAATTGAAAAAATGGTAATGTAATGCAAAAATATTCTAATCCAAATACAGCAGAGCAATTGGCTTTATTGAAGCGACCAACTGCAAATTTTCAAGATGTTTCCTCTATTGTTTCTCAGGTTTTTAATGAAGTTGCAAGCAAAGGAGATAGAGCGATTTATAAGTATGTAGAACAATTTGATAAGGCAACACTATCAGAATTATCTGTACCACAGGAAGAAATGGAAGCTAGTTTTGATAAAGTGACTAATGAACTTAAAACGGCTATTCAACTTGCAAAAAATAATATTGAAAAATTTCATAGCGCACAAATTACCAATAAGGTGGAAGTTCAAACTATGGAAGGAGTAAACTGTTGGCAAGAAAAAAGGCCAATTCAAAAAGTGGGGTTGTATATTCCTGGCGGAACAGCACCATTGTTCTCCACAATTTTAATGCTTGCCGTTCCTGCAAAAATAGCTGGTTGTGAAGAGATTATTCTTTGTACACCAAGTGATAAAAATGGTAAGGTGCATCCAGCAATTTTATATACTGCCAGTTTGTGTGGAGTTACAAAAATATATAAAGTAGGGGGAATTCAAGCGATTGCTGCGATGACTTTTGGCACAAAAACCATACCGCAGGTGTATAAAATATTTGGGCCAGGAAACCAGTATGTTACCACTGCCAAACAAATGGCAACCAGTTACGGAGTTGCTATTGATATGCCTGCTGGTCCAAGTGAATTGTTGGTGTTTGCTGATGCTACTGCCAATGCTAAATTTGTGGCTTCAGACCTTTTATCACAAGCGGAACACGGTGTAGATAGCCAAGTGATTTTGGTAAGTTTGAGTGAGAGTTTTTTAGATAAAGTAGAGAAAGAAATCAATATGCAGCTTCCATTTTTACCACGTAAAGAAATAGCT
>JAUIAA010000237.1 GCA_030425715.1 Bacteroidia bacterium
TAATTTATTATTATACCCTAATTCATCTAGGTTTTTAGCTTCTGTAGGTGCACTTCTATTTAAAAACAAAAAAGTAGGATTGGTTTGTTCTGCTTGTGTAATCTCTCCATAAAATGAGAAAGATAAATTGTTATTCACCTTATACGATAGGGATGGAGCTACAAAAAATGATTTTCTAAAGCCTGCATCTTGAAAGCTCTGTTCAGTAGTATAGGCAGTATTTAAACGAAAATAGATATTGTCTTCTTTGCTTAATGCAGTATTAAAATCGCCAATAATTTGATTTAAACCATAAGAACCTGTAATAAAAGACAGTTCACCCCCGGTACCAACATATGGTTTTTTGGTAACAATATTAATCAAACCTCCATAGGAGCCTACAGCATTTCCAAATAAAGTTGCCGATGGTCCTTTTAATACCTCAATTCGCTCCACGTTAGCAGGGTTTATTGTCCCGTTGGTTAATCCAGGTAAGCCATTGACTAATTGTGGCTGTACAGAAAAGCCACGAAGAGAATAGTAACCAGCTCCATCGCCTCCGCGACCAGTTGATGCCCATAAACTTTCTACACCTGTGGCATTTTTTAAAGCATCGTCAAAATTAGTAATGGTTTGAGATTCTAATAGTGCGTTGGTAATTGTACTGTAAACCTGCGTATTTTCAATATCCTTTAAAGGAAGTTTCGCTACGTATGCTGTTTTTTTTCTAGAGAATTTATTTACACGAAGCCCATCGATAACTACTTCATTTAAAATCTCATTTCCTTCATATAAAATAATAGACGATAGGTTTATATCTTGGTTGTTTGTAATTGAAACTGGGATTTCTTTTGTTTTGAATCCTAAATAGGAAACAGAAAGGGTATAATCGCCATTTGGGATATTGTTAATTTTAAATGTTCCATCTATACCAGATTGTGTACCAATAGCTGTAGTTTTTATTAAAATATTTACACCTAGAAGAGGTTGTTGCTGGTTGTCTACCACAGTACCAACAATAGAATTGTTTTGTGATAAAGCTACATTATAAATCAAAAATAGAACAAGTGGGATGAGTGTTTTTTTCATCAAAATTAATTTAGACTAATTATAAATAATAAATTTCAGGCAAATATATTTGGAAGATTTCACCTGTGCAAATTATTTATAACTATTCTAAATAAAAATTAAAATTAATTTGTGTGTAAGTATAATGGTAACATAATCAGTGTGATATGCTATGTTTGCTATGAATTATTTACTGAATTGGATCCTATTTTTAATTATTTCTGACCTTCTACAGCAGTAAAATCAATGGTTAAACTATTTTCTAAGTTTAGATAGTTAACTTTTACTTCTAAATTTTTACCTGTATAAAATTCAAACCTACCGTCTTTAAAAATCTTTCCATCTTCTGGGTTGAGAAGTTTGTATTTGGCTTGGTTGGCTAAAGAATATTTCACACCATTGCTCAAGGTAACTATTGGGTTTAAACGTTGAAAATAAACGTTTTTACGAGATTGACTAGGTATCACTTCTACCAAAGTTTCCATAGTCCTAGGTTGTAGTATTTCTTCACCAGCAAAAAGTAATAACGGATAATGTATTCTATTGGCCCAACTACTTGCCTGATGTGTACCGTTGGGTACTTCGTAATAAAAAACATTTTTACCATAAATTGCTCCTACTTGTAGCAGTGGTTCAATCATGGGCACATAATAGTTCCATTCTGCAGTTCCAATATCAAACCATATTTTAGAGGAGGGTTGAAACTTTTTAGCCTCTTCAAAAATTTGATGGTTTGCTACCCAATAACTTGGCGATAGTGCTGCTGCCATAGAAAAGTATTTGGGATAATTAAATAAGAGCCAAGTGGCATTTAAACCACCATGCGAAAATCCAAAAATGGCTCTTCCATTTCTTGTTTTATTGGTGCTATACTTTTTATCGATAAACGGAATGATTTTTTGAGTGAGTTCTTTTGCATATTTTTTTGCTTTCGGCTCAAATAAAAAATCATTTTGAGCAATATAAGCATCGTTATAGGGTACATAGGTAGCGGTACGTTCAAAATCGGCATATATGCCCACCACAATTACGGGCTCAATTTGATGGTTTGCAATTAGTTTGTCTAACTTTTCTCGTAATGCAATAGTTTGACCATTTTGAAAAAGCATTTGCCCATCGTTAAAATAAACTACGGGATAAGTTTTGTTTTCAGAATAACTTGAAGGGAGGTAAACATCTAATTTGTAGTTTGCAACGTTAAGGTTGACAATACTGCCTTGGGCATTGGCAAAGTAAGAAATAGTTAAATAAAAAATTACCATAAAATAGCGAACTAATTTTTGTATTTGTACTTTGTTATTTTGCATAAGATGTTGTGGGGCTAACCTCAATTTTAAGTTCTTTTTTTTAAACCTGATTTGTTTGTTGTAATAAATCACTATTTTTTTTAGTAAATAATAATTTCTATTTCATTTTATGAACTATATAGTATATGGCTCACCAGTTTTTATAAATAACTCAACCACCATTTGTTGCGATTGTTGGCCTTGTAAATCATATATTTTTTACAGAATGGGTAAAGTAATATTATTATGCCAATCCAAACTATATAAACAACAAATAAGGAATAGCCATGTTTAGAAAGAAGCTGAGCAGATAATCCCCGCTCTGGAGCAATAAGGGTAAGCCAATCGCCTCCTAAAATTAAAATAAATATAATGGCAAAGATGTGTATTACAAATACGTGTAAGAAATAGTAAAACAAGGGTACACGACCAAATACCAAAAAGAAATCGGTGAGTTTATTTTTAATATTTTCTATTCCATAAAGAAATAATATAGCAGGACCTAAAGTGATTAAAATAAACAATAGGGAGGGCGGGTATTTGGTAACATTAAAAAATGACATTATGGTAAATATGTTATTCTTTTGAATTGCCCAAGGCTCTAAGTTACCATAAACATTAAGCCCTCTTATTATAAAGAACAAGGCAATGGCACCAAAACCAATTCGTAATAACCATTTTTTTCGCAAAATTGGGCTGTAATCTTGCTTGTAAAATGTTCCGAAGCAATACCCTAAAACGATAACGCCAATCCACGGAATTATGGGGTAAGCAAACCTAAATGCTTGCCCAGATTCTAATTGGATGGACTGTCTTTGATGTAATATATACCATAAAATGGACTGAAAACTATTGCCTTGCATAACAATTCCATCTAGCAAATTATGCCCAACAACTAATATAATACCTACAAGCAATAGCATTTTTTTTGGTAAATAAATTAACATAGATAGGCATACCATGCTTACCCCTATAGCCCAAATAACTTGTAGTACAATTAGATGATAACCCAAATCAAATTGCCATATAAAATTGTTAACTACAAACTCTAATAATATAAGCCAAACCCCTCGTGTAAATAAAAATTTAGACAGTTCTCCCTTAGTTTTTTTGCTGCCATACAAAAAGGAAGAGGTACCAGTTAAGAAAACAAAAACTGGGGCACAATAATGTGTAATGAATCGGGTAAAAAATAAAAATGGGGTTGTAGTCTCCATATCAGTAGGGCTAATAGCGGCTACTAAAAGTGAGTTGCTAAGGTGAAAATAATCCCTTACATGGTCTAAGGCCATGATAATCATTACAACCCCTCTTAATATATCAATGGATTCAATTCTTGTAGATTTAATAGTGGTCATAAATATGGGTTTTATAAATAACTCAACCACCATTTGTTGCGATTGTTGGCTTTATAGCGCATGTAATTTTTGCAAA
>JAUIAA010000238.1 GCA_030425715.1 Bacteroidia bacterium
TGTAAAGAATCATAAAATTGCCGAATCTAAAAAAATATATACAATAGAATTAATTAAATCTAAATCGATAGCCGAAGACTTAAACAATTTTATTAAATCAATAGATAATAATAACTGGTAAAAATAATTATTAGCAAATAAAAATTAACCAAACTCCGAATTGAATATAAGAGATATCAGATACTAAAATAATCAAAGGATTAAAAAAGTGGTGCTTTTAGTACTTTTTCTTAAGATGTTGGAATAATGTTGGAATAAAACAAAAAAACCTCAGTAAATTACTGAAGTCTTTCATAGGCTAACTTTTTCAGTCTTAACGACTTACTGTTAACAACACAACTATTTTTATGTTTTATTAGCGGTCTGGACGGGACTCGAACCCGCGACCCCCTGCGTGACAGGCAGGTATTCTAACCAGCTGAACTACCAAACCGTTGCTCTAAGCGGTTGCAAATATAACTCCCATTTTTAAATATGCAAAAGCTTTTTTTATATTTTTTACAAAAAATTTTGTCGGCTAATCAAATAGGTTAAAAGTATTTGTTCATATCCTTTGTGTATATCGACTGGCACATAATCTATTTTGTACTGTAAACACTTTAATTTCAGTTTTTTGAAATAAGATTGCATAGCCAAATTGTAATTTTCACGCATATTTTCTGCAAATAAATGAACCGACTCTCCAGTTTCTATATCTACAAACTTTTTGGGTCTGTTGTCAAAATTAAAATCCAATTCTAATTTGCCGTCATAAGTATGAAACAAAATCACCTCGTGTTTGTTGTATTTTAAATGTCTCAATGCTGCAAATAAATCTTCCTCCTTCTTATTGGCTTGTAGCATATCCGTAAATAAAAAAATCATCGACCTACGGTGTATTTTCTCTGCAATTTCATGCAAGGCCTTATAAGTATCTGTAGTTTTGTTAGTATGATTTTGCAATAAACCTTCTAAATGATGTAAAAGCATTCTCCTATGTTTTTCACTTCCTTTAGCAGGAGCAAAATACTCATTCTCTTGTGCGTAAATACTCAGTCCAAAAGCATCTCGTTGTCTTTTTAAAATTTCTAATAAAGAAGCACCCGCAACAACAGAAAATCCTATCTTATTCAAAATGCTTGTTGTTTTATTAGCCATTACTGGAAAGTGCATCGATGCAGAATTATCTATAATTAAGTGACATCTTAAATTGGTTTCTTCTTCGTAACGTTTTATAAACAGTTTTTCTGTTTTGGCATACATTTTCCAATCAATATGACGCGTACTTTCTCCTTTATTATACAATTTATGCTCTGCAAACTCTACGGAGAAACCATGAAACGGACTTTTATGCATACCCGTGATAAACCCTTCAACCACTTGCTTGGCAAGTAACTCTAGATTTTGAATAGGTAAAGAAGTATTTGTTTTTTCTAACTGCATCTTCCAAAAGTAAAAAAATATCTATAGTACCGTTAACTTATATGCATAAAAAAAGGTTTGACCTATTACAGAATCAAACCTTTTCAATTGCCATAAAATTATATTACAACAATGCGTTTAACTTATCTGTATACACATTTTTAGGAGCAACTCCTACTTGCTTATCTGCAACTTCTCCTCCTTTAAACATCAAAACGGTTGGTATATTTCTAACACCGTATTTTGCTGCAAACTCTTGATGTGCATCTACATCAACTTTTGTTACAACTACTTTATCCGTAAAATCATTGCTTAACTCTTCTACTATTGGAGCCAACATTCTACAAGGCCCACACCATGCTGCCCAAAAATCAACTAATACTGGTTTATCTGATTTTAATACTACTTCTTCGAAAGTAGCATCGGTAACTTCTAATGCCATATGCTATTATTTTTTAAGTATTTGAATTCTATTTATGGTACAAAAGTATAAAATTATTTTGCCATAATGTAGATTACAAATTTCTTTTTCTTATACAACTATTGCTTTGATTGATAACTGCTTTTAATTCTTAAAATACTTCTTTGGCAATGGCTTTGATATTATCTGATTTACCCATAGAATAATAATGAATTACTGGCACCCCAGCCGCTTTTAATTCTTTAGATTGCGCTATTGCCCATTCAATTCCCACTTGCCTAATTGCTTTATTGTCTTTACATTTTTCCACCTCGTTTACCAAATCATCTGGTAAATTCAAACTAAAAACTTGTGGTAAAACACTTAAATGTCTTTCTACAGCAATAGGTTTGATTCCAGGAATTATAGGCACATCAATACCCATGGCTTTTGCTGCTTTTACAAATTCAAAATATTTTTGATTGTCGAAAAACATTTGAGTAACTACATAACTTGCTCCAGCATCTACCTTTTCTTTCAGCCTTCTTAAATCAGCCTGCATACTTGGTGCTTCCATATGTTTTTCTGGATAACCCGCTACTCCAACGCAAAAATCTGCTTTGTAAGGGGTTTCAATAATATCGTGTAAATACCTTCCTTGGTTCAACTCATGAATTTGCTGTACCAAATCTAAGGCATACTTATTTCCATTATTCTGTGGCGTAAAATAGGCTTCATGCTTCATGGCATCACCACGTAAAGCCATGACATTGTCCAAACCTAAATAATGACAATCTACCAAAACATATTCTGTTTCTTCTTTGGTAAAGCCTCCGCAAAGTACGTGCGGTACGGGGTCAATATCGTACTTGTGCTTTAAAGAAGCGCAGATACCCACCGTACCAGGACGCATACGTGTGATTTTTCTTTCCAACAATCCTTCTTGCTTTTTAATATACACATACTCCTCTCTTGAAGTAGTAACATCAATAAATGGAGGCTTAAACTCCATTAACGGGTCTATATTGTCATACAGTTTTTGAATATTTTGCCCTTTTTGAGGAGGGATAATTTCAAAAGAAAATAAAGTTTTTCCTTTGGCATTCGATATATGTTCTGTTACTTTCATTGTTCTATTAATCTACTTTTTACGTATTGATAATCTTCTAAATACTCCCAATAAATCCATCGTCCATCCAAATAATCTGTCAAAATAAATTTTTTACTCACTGATTTTATTCTAGATATAGATACTAATTTCTTTGAAAATTTATCCTGATTTACTTCTTCAATAATTTCATTATTATTTACATCATACCCATGAGATATAAGATGATTTCCTAAAGTTAATTCAATAAATTGTGAAGCCATTTAATAAACTTATTTAATCTGCTAAATTAGGGTACAACCACTTTTCGGCTTTTTCATAAGGAATCCCTTTACGGGAAGCATAATTTTCTACTTGATCTTTGGTTATTTTACCCAAACCAAAATACTTGGCATTTTCATTGGCAAAATAATAACCCGATACTGCCGAGGCAGGCCACATGGCCATACTTTCGGTAAGCTGTACACCAATTAATTCTTCTACATCTAGTAATTCCCAAATGGTTTCTTTTTCTAAGTGATCTGGACATGCAGGATAACCAGGTGCTGGACGAATTCCTTTATACGCTTCTTTAATCAATTCCTCATTGGTCAAATTCTCATTAGAGGCATACCCCCAATGCTTGGTTCTAATTTGATAATGTAGATATTCGGCCAATGCTTCAGCCAATCTATCGGCAATAGATTGCACCAAAATGGCATTATAATCATCGTGATTCGCTTTGTATTTTTTGGTCAATTCGTCCACTCCAAAAATACCTACACAAAAAGCACCAATATAATCTTGTAAACCAGTCTCTTTCGGTGCAATAAAATCAGCCAAGGCAATATTA
>JAUIAA010000239.1 GCA_030425715.1 Bacteroidia bacterium
AGTGTTGATAATATCCGTTTGAGAATACTGACTAGCAAAATAAAGATTTTTTTGCAGCCAAATTATAATGTAATTCTTCAAAAAGTTCCCTCTTTGCCGTTTGTATTGGCGTTTCTCCAATTTCAACCCCACCTTGTGGTAATTTATAGGAAGCATCTCTGGGTGAATACCCAATTAGAATATTTTTATCAGAGTTTATAATTATTGCAACGATGGCTTTACGGTAGGTTTTGAGCATGACAACACAATTATTTGCCTAAAGATATTCATAAAAAATGACCGATAAAAATCGGCCATTGGTAAAATATTTTGCGGCTATTCTTATTTAAGAAATAGGAATGGTATCAAAAAGGCTAACTTACTCAAGTTAGTGTTAGATAGACTTTGGTAAATTTGTTTACCAAAACTTTTTCTTTCTAATTTTATTTCGGGTTTATTTGTGAATCTGGAAACCAGCTCAGAAACTTCACCAATCAATTGGTAGCAAGCACTGGTTAATTTTTCTTCTCTTGGTAAATAATCACTTTGAGGATAAAGAATCAATAAAAAATCATCATTTCCATCTTTAGAAGTAAAGCTCTTTTCAAAGGACTCTGTTTCTTTGTGTATTAACAATTCGTTTCTAATGGCTTTGAAAACAGATAGCTTACTGTTATCAATTATTGAAAAATAATCAGATTCAATTAACCAATCAATTTTCTGGTCAAAAGTAATCGATTTTTCATTATTACCTAAAAAATTAGAGTTAACTATGTCTTTAACCGCTAATTTTTCCGAAAGGCAAGAAGTAATCATATCCTCTACAAACAGTGTAGTGATAAAAAACTCATTTCTAATTTTAACTTCGTAACTTGTCATTTGGATGCTTAACTTATTTCCCTAAATAAATAACTATTTAGGTTTACTGATTATAATAATCATTAACTAATCAACGTTTTTTAAGGGGAAATATTTTAAGGGGAAAGTAAATGTTTGATAAATTACCATAACACTTACACTACAAATATAGGGCAAAAAGGAATTACTTGGTGTTAAAGAAAAGTAAAATACCCATAATTAGGGATAAAAATACCCAATTACCACTATAAAAAAAGCCCTCTTACACAAGTAAAAGGGCTTTCTATATCTTAAATTAAGAAATTTATTTCTTGAATTTTGCGTATTTTGATTTGAATTTGTCAATTCTACCAGCCGTATCAACCAATTTAATCTTACCAGTATAGTAAGGATGAGATGTACGAGATATCTCTAATTTGATTAACGGATATTCCACACCGTCAACATCAATAGTTTCTTTTGAATTTGCAGTAGAACGAGTTAAAAACACATCACCGTTTGACATATCTTTAAATGCTACCATTCTATAATTTTCTGGATGTATTCCTTTTCTCATCGTTAACTCATTTAAATTTTTTACTTTCGCTTCGTTAAAAGACAATACAGCACGTGCTGATTTTGAGTCTGCAAATTTAAGTAATATTTTTAAATCACAAACAATTATTTTATAATTTTGTGTAAAATTTTTTGAAATGAAGAAAGTTGGTTATTCTATTTTTATTTTAACATTATTTATTTTCCTTTCCTGTGGGTCAAAATACAAACTTGAATTGGTTTCTCCTAAAACAATTCAAGTTAATAAAAAACTACAAGTATCTGTAAAAGAGAAGAATGGGAATCCAATAGATTCTATTCAATATTTTTTAAATGGTAAGTTAATGGTCGATAATTCGGCAATAGATATCAGTCAATACAAGCTTGGAAAACAAGCCCTTTCCGCTACTGTATTTTATGCAGGAAAAAGTAAAAAACTAAATAATACCATATACTTTTTAGCAGATAATCCTCCTAAAGTTTATACCTATAAAATTGTAAACGAATTTCCTCATGATAATAAAGCATTTACACAAGGCTTTGAATACCACGATGGGTATTTTTACGAAAGTACTGGACAATATGGTTTTTCTACCTTGAGAAAAGTAGAAATTGAAACAGGAAAAATAGTGCAAAATATAGGTTTGGATAAAAAATATTTTGCAGAAGGAATGACTATTTATAAAGACAAAATATACCAACTGACCTGGAAAGAAAATATTGGGTTTGTGTATGATTTAAATAGTTTTAAACAAGAAAGCATTTTTAATTATGGGCAAAGTAAAGAAGGTTGGGGTTTGACGCATAATACTAAAAAAATAATAAAATCAGATGGCTCTGAACGTATGTGGTTTTTAGATCCGAAATCTTTGGAGGAAGAATCTTATATTGAAGCATATACCAATAAAAGAAAAGCAGAACATTTGAATGAACTAGAGTTTGTTAAGGGAGAAATTTATGCCAATATTTGGCAACAAAATTCTATTTTGATGATCAACCCAAAAAATGGAGCCATAAACGGAATTGTTAACTTAAAAGGTTTACAAGAAAAAGCTGGACAAAAAGGCGAGGACAATGTTTTAAACGGAATTGCTTATGATGAAGTACAGGATAGATTGTTTGTTACCGGTAAAAAATGGTCTAAAGTGTTTGAAATTGAATTGATTGAAAAGTAAATAGCTAAATGAAAATAATTTCTAAAGTTATAATAGCAGCTATTTTAGCATTTTTTATTTCCTGTGCCGATGACTTTAACAACTTTGAACCCAATTCGGGTACATTAACTTTTTCTAAAGACACTATTTTTTTAGATACCATTTTTACCAATATCAGTTCCAGTACCAGAACTTTAAAAGTTTATAATAAATCTAATAAAAATATCAATATCCCTACCATTAGTTTGGGCAGAAAAAACCAATCTTTTTATAGATTAAGTGTGGATGGTATGACGGGAAAATCCTTTGAAAATGTAGAAATACTTGCAAAAGATAGTATGTATATTTTTATAGAAGCTACTATTGATTACAACCAAGTAACAAACCCAATTTATACAGATTCTATAGTTTTTGATAGTGGTGCAAACTTACAAGATGTAGATTTGGTTACCTTGGTACAAGATGCCCACTTTTTATATCCACAAAAAGATGCGCAAGGTATAAAAGAAACCATAGTTTTAGGCACCGATGCAGATGGAAAGTTGATAGAAGTTGAAGGCTTTTATTTAGAAAATAATCAAACCTGGACAAATGACAAACCTTATGTTATTTATGGCTTTGTAGGAGTAAATTCGGGTAATTCCTTACATATTGAAGAAGGAGTAAAAGTTCATTTTCATCAAAATTCTGGCTTATTAATCGAAAAAGGAGGAAGTTTAAAGGTAAATGGTACTTTAGAAAAACAAGTGGTTTTTGAAGGAGATAGATTAGAGCCAGGTTATGCTAATACTCCTGGACAATGGAGTACTATTTGGTTTCGTGCAGGTAGTATAAATAACAGGGTGAATTATGCATTAATTAAGAATAATGAAATTGGTGTTTTGGTAGATTCTATTGGTAATACAAACCCAACTTTGCAAATAGCCAACACACAAATTTACAACACATCTAGTTTTGGTATGATTGGTAGAAGCACCAATATTAAAGGTAGTAATTTGGTAATTGGTAATAATGCACAGGCTTCCTTAGCCTGTACTTTTGGCGGAACTTATAATTTTTCGCATATTACTTTAGCAAATTATTGGAATAGTAGTGTTAGACAATTTCCTGCACTTTTGGTAAATAATTATCAAATTATAAACGACTCTAAAATAGTGGTGCGTGACCTGCACCAAGCAAACTTTACCAATGCTATAATTTATGGAAGTAG
>JAUIAA010000240.1 GCA_030425715.1 Bacteroidia bacterium
ATTTCTGTTTATGATAAAGTATAATTATAGCACCTAAAATTTTTAATACAGCCAATGGATAAATTAGATATACAGGATAACCATAACTATTAAAGTACAACACCAGTTTATCATAATATACAAAGTACAATATTCCAGTTGCAATCATCATCGCAAAAAGCAAAATGGTGCTAGTCCAGTATATTTTTTTTACCATAATTTAATGAATTATAATTGAGGGGTTTAACAAATTTAGCTAAATTAAAAGCATTTATAAAATTTGCTTTGAAAAGGATTTATATCAGTAGTATTTGATTAAATTTGCAGCTTTAAATTAAAGCCAGAATCATGTATAGAAGTCATACAAACGGAGAGTTAACCATAAAAAATGTAAATCAGGAAGTGACCTTATCGGGTTGGGTACAAAAAGTGCGCGACAAAGGATTTATGATTTGGGTGGATTTACGAGATAGATACGGAATTACACAATTGATTTTTGATGAAGAACGCACCGATAAATCTATTATGGAACTGGCTAAAACTTTAGGTAGAGAATTTGTAATTCAGGTAACTGGAAAAGTAATTGAGCGAGAAGCTAAGAATAAAAATATTCCAACAGGTGAAATAGAAATATTGGTAGAAAAATTAACCATTTTAAACCAAGCAAAATTACCACCTTTTACTATTGAGGATGAGACAGATGGTGGTGAAGAATTGCGTATGAAATACCGTTATTTAGACATGCGTAGAAACCCTATTCGAGAGAAAATGATTTTTCGTTCTAAAGTAACCATGGAAGTAAGAAATTACCTTTCTAACCAAGGATTTATAGATGTTGAAACACCATATTTGATCAAATCTACCCCAGAAGGAGCACGTGATTTTATTGTTCCGTCACGTATGAATGCAGGTCAATTTTACGCTCTGCCACAATCTCCACAAACTTTTAAGCAATTGTTAATGGTAGGTGGATTAGATAAATATTTTCAAATTGTAAAATGTTTTAGAGATGAGGATTTAAGAGCCGACCGTCAGCCAGAATTTACACAAATCGATTGTGAAATGGCTTTTGTAGAACAAGAAGATATTTTAAATGTTTTTGAAGGCCTGACTAGACATTTGTTAAAAGAAGTGAATGGTGTTGCGATAGATAAGTTTCCAAGAATGACCTATGAGGAGGCCATGAAGACTTATGGAAATGACAAACCAGATATTCGTTTTGACATGAAGTTTGGAGAGTTAAATGATTTGGCGCAAAATAAAGGATTTGGTGTTTTTGATTCTCAAGAGTTAGTTGTAGGTATAGCAGCGCCAGGTTGCGCAAATTACACCAGAAAACAGACCGATAAATTAATTGATTTTGTAAAACAACCACAAGTTGGAGCAAATGGTTTAATTTGGGCAAAATACAATGAAGACGGTACATTTAAATCCTCTGTAGACAAGTTTTTCAGTCAGGAAGATTTGGCCATGTGGGCAGAGAGATTAGATGCTAAAAAAGGAGATTTAATGTTGGTTATGGCTGGAAATGCCAATAAAACGAGAACACAATTAAGCGTTTTGCGTATGGAGATGGCCGAAAGGTTAAATTTGCGAAATCCTAAAGAATTCGCACCTTTATGGGTAGTTGATTTTCCTTTGTTAGAATGGGATGAAGAAACCAACAGATACCATGCCATGCACCATCCATTTACCTCGCCAAAACCAGAAGATGTTTCTCTTTTAGAAACCAATCCAGGAAAAGTTAGAGCAAATGCTTACGATTTGGTATTGAATGGAAATGAAATTGGAGGAGGTTCTATTCGTATATTTGATAAAACAATGCAGTCGAGAATGTTTGATTTATTAGGGTTTACCAAAGAAGAAGCCCAAAATCAATTCGGATTTTTAATGAACGCATTTGAATATGGAGCACCTCCCCATGGAGGTTTAGCCTTTGGGCTAGATAGATTGGTTGCAATTTTGGGCGGGCAAGAATCAATTAGAGACTTTATTGCCTTTCCAAAAAATAACTCGGGAAGAGATGTAATGATTGATGCTCCAGCAAATATTGACAATTCTCAATTAAACGAGTTATATTTACAGTTAAATTATGAAAAAAAAGATTCATAAAAAACTAAACGAGCTAGAAGCGACAGCTATTAGTGGTAACGATATTAGTTCATCTGTTTTATATGTTTCAGCTTTGGCCATTGCTTTCGCAGGGCAATACGCATGGATTACACTACTTATCGTTTCTTTTGTTCTATTTTTATTTCGAAAAATATATGGAGAAGTGGTTGGTGCGCTTCCATTAAATGGAGGGGCGTACAATGCACTATTAAACACCACTAGTAAATCAATTGCCTCTTTTGCAGCTACTTTAACCATTTTATCTTATATGGCAACTGCTGTAATTTCAGCAAATGAAGCCATACATTATTTACACCATTTGATACCAGTTTTGCCAATTATACTTACAACCATTGCATTATTGAGTATTTTTGCCATTTTAACCATTGGAGGAATAACGGAATCTGCAATAGTTGCGATTGGTATATTTTTATTTCATTTAGGTTCTTTAGCCATATTGGGTATGTTTTTGGGATATTTTTTATACCAAAATGGAATCGATATTCTTATCCAAAATTGGTCTGCTCCTTTAAGTGAAGGCAGTATTTCTAAAGCTATATTTTTAGGTTTTGCTGCGTCTATGTTGGGTGTTTCAGGCTTTGAAAGTTCGGCAAACTTTGTGGAAGAACAGCAAAAAGGAGTCTTTCCTAAGACCTTAAAAAATATGTGGATTATTGTAAGCATTATAAACCCTCTAATGGCAATATTTGCACTTTCCATTTTTTCTATTTCAACATTGCAAGGAGCAGAATATCAAAATACTTTGTTGGTAGAAATGGCTTCACATTCTGGAGGAGATTGGTTGGCGCATCTAATTTCTGTGGATGCATTTTTAGTACTTAGCGGAGCAGTTTTAACTAGTTTTGTAGGTGTTTCAGGTTTGTTAGAACGTATGACCTTAGATAGAATACTTCCGCAATTCTTTTTAAAAAAGAATAAAAGGGGTAGCTCTTATCGTATTATTATCTTGTTTTTTATTCTTGCCGTATCTGTATTATTAATTACGCAAGGCGATGTAAAATTATTGGCAGGTGTATATACTATTTCCTTTTTAGCAGTAATGGCATTGTTTGGTATAGGAAACATTTTACTTAAGTTAAGAAGGGAACAATTACCCCGACCAGAAAAAGCATCGTGGGTTGCTGTAATTATTGCAATATTAGCGGTAGTAATAGCCTTATATGGCAATTTAACCATGAGTTCTGAAGACGGAGATTCTAGCAACCTCACTATATTTTTAGACTATTTTATACCAGCAATTCTATTTGTTTTGATAATGCTAAACAGAACAGCCTTATTGCGTTTAGTACTTCGCTTGATTCATTACCTTTTTGAGCCAATTCGCAAATTGGTGTATGTAACTGATCGATCGATAAAGGGAACTATTGATAGGATTAATCAGCAAGAATTTGTATTTTTTACCAAAGGAGATAATATTGCTTCGTTAAATAAAGTAATGCTGTATATCATCAAAAATGAACATACACGAAAGCTAAAAATAGTTATTGCTTTGGCAGAAGGAGAATCACAACCAAAAAAATTAGCTGAAGAAATTGACTTTTTAAATAGAGAGTACCCAGACATTAGTATCGATTTTAAAATTGTGAGAGATACTTTTACACCTGCATTAA
>JAUIAA010000241.1 GCA_030425715.1 Bacteroidia bacterium
ATATACCCATACCTGTAATTACAACTCTACTCATTTGTTTTTAAGAATAAATTCCACCATTAATATTGATAATTTCACCTGTAATATACGATGCCTTTTTAGAGGCCAAAAAATTAACCAAATCGGCTACTTCATCCACCTCACCAAATCTTTGCATAGGAATCATTTTTTTTAACTCTTTTTCATCTAAATCTGAAGTCATATCCGATTTGATAAATCCTGGTGCAACAGCATTTACCGTAATTTTACGTTTTGCAACCTCTTGTGCCAATGCTTTTGTAGCAGATATTATGGCTCCTTTAGCTGCCGAATAATTAGTTTGACCTGGAGTTCCTTTCATTCCAGAAACGGATACCATGTTGATAATTCTACCGTATTTATTACGCAACATTGTTTGCATTAAATAATTGGTGACATTAAAAAAACCTCCTAAACTAACATTTAATACCTGATCCCAATCGTCCTTTGGCATCCACATAAATAACCCATCTTTGGTAATTCCTGCATTATTTATCAAAACCTCAATAATATTTTTAGGCTTAGACTTTTGCCAAGCATCTAATTTTTTATGCACATCTTCTTGATTGGCAACATCAAACTGAATGATTTCACCAGAGTTGCCATTACTTTCTACCAGACTTAGGGTATTTAAGGCTTCTTCTTTATTTGATCGATAATTTATCAATATATGGTAATCTGTATCTTGAGATAATTTATCGCAAATAGCTTTTCCTATTCCCCGCGATCCACCAGTAACTAAAGCTGTTTTCATATAAAGCTTATACTATTTTATTTTTCTAAAATTTTCGGCATTCTTAAACCACGTATCATTTAAAACACTACCATCGGTTTTTAAAAAGCCCCATTTTTTCTTATAATTCACTCTTGCCAATCCATCCACAAAACCAACTGTTGCACTATTGCCTAACACACTACCAATAGCAACCGACATAGAGGAAATTCCATATTTGGCATCAATAACCATTTCTCCATTGGTATTGATAAATCCCCATAATTTACCATCTTTTACTGGCGCCAATCCATCATTACTGAAAAATTCTGCATCTTTATATTTTTCGGCAATAACCATTTTTCCAGTAGTGTCAATATAACCCCAAGCTTTTCCACTAGTACTTACTGGTGCTAATCCCATATTAAACATTCTTGCTTTTTTATAGGTAGGAGGTATAATCCATTTTCCATTTCTATCAATATAGCCTAATTTATCAGTACTGTCTTCTGCATAAGTCAATTCTTGACCTTTTCTAAATTTCCATATTTTTACCGCATTGTCCACTTTAGTAAAGTTCCCGTTTTTTATTATTCCCCAATCTCCTCCTTTTTTACCAACTGCTATACCATCAGAAAAATTAGAAACTTCATCGTAAATTGGCTCAACAACTACTTTTCCTTTGTTATCTATTACACCCCAAGTCTCTCCATTATTCACTTTGCTAAAACCATTTACAAAACCTTTTATAGCATCATAAGTAGGCTCTAAAACTACTTCTCCTTTGGAATTCATCAACCCTATTTTATCTCCCTTTCTAATAAAGGCAACGCCGTTATTAAAATCATAAAATTTATCAGTATCAGGCATTTTAACTTCTTTCCCTGTTTTATCAATATAAAACCATCTTTTATCATTATTTACCAAAGCAATTCCTGAGTTAAATCTCTTTACTTTTTCAAACTGAGGTTCAATAAATATTTTACCAGATGCATCAATAAAACCCCAAGCACCACCTTTATAAATGGCTGCTGCGCCATCACTAAAATTTCCTAATTTTTCATAGTTTGGTTCTACCAACCAAGTACCATCATTTTTTAAAAATCCAGCTTTTTTTTCTGGCCTAACTGCTGCTGCTCTTTGCGCGAATAAGGTGCTAGTAAATACCATTGCAAAAATAAATAGAATTGCTTTTTTCATTTTATGTAGATTTAAGTTAAAGACTATGGATATGCCTATTTTATACTTAATACTAAAAATTTAAAAAGATTAACATTTAGTGTTTGTTCATCATAAACTTTTTCACCTGATTCACATAAGGGTACATTATCATATCTTCTTTAAAGGTAGGAATTATTTCCCTTATTTCCTTATACATTTTTGAAGTATGTGAGGATATCTTATCTTGATAATTTAGATAATCTATAGCCTGCACAATGGTAATCAACTCTATGGCAATCACTTCAAAAGTATTTTCAATTACTTTTTTGGTAAGCAAGGCTGCATTGGTACCCATACTTACTATATCTTGATTGTCATTATTATTAGGAATACTGTGTACGTACATTGAATTAGAAAGCGTTTGATTTTCAGCCGTAGTAGATGTTGCTGTAAATTGTACGCCTTGCATACCAAAATTAAGACCTAATTTACCCAAATTAACAAAAGGAGGTAATATATCGTTTAGTTTATGATTTAATAAATAATTTAATTGCCTTTCCGATAACATGGCCATTTTGGTGGTTACCAATCTTAATTTATCCATTTCTAAAGAAATATAATCGCCATGAAAATTTCCACCGTGGTAAACTTGTTTGTTTTCTACATCTACAATAGGATTGTCATTTGCAGAGTTTACTTCTTCAATTAAAATTTTATTTACACCTTTTAAAGTATCGTAAACTGGTCCTAAAATTTGAGGTACACATCGTAATGAGTAATACTCCTGTACTTTTTCTTTAAAAACATTATCTTTTGATTTACCATTATACAAATGGTCTTCCCTGCTTCTTGTTAATGTGCTATCGTGTAGCGCATTACGCATTAACTCAGCAACTTTTTGTTGCCCTTTATGTTTTTTAGTTTGGTTTAATTCCTTAGATAAGTGATCGTCGTAAGCGCAAACAATTTCATTAATTGCAACAGAACAAGTTATCATCCAGTCTAATAATTTTTGCGCATAAATTGTATTCACAATTCCTATTCCAGTCATTACAGAAGTCCCATTCATTAAAGCCAGACCTTCTCTTAAATCAATACAAATGGGATTTAAATTTTCTTTGGCAAAAACTTCGGCTGTAGGCAAAAGCTTACCTTTATAGTACACTTCTCCTTCACCTATAAGTACCAATGCCAAATGAGCCAACTGTACTAAATCTCCGCTAGCCCCAACACCACCGTGAGAAAAAATTAACGGAATAATGTCTCTATTGATTAATTCTACCATTAAATCAACTACCGAAGGGTGTACACCAGAATTACCTAAACACAGGGTGTTTAATCTGGCCAACATAGCCGATTTTACTAGGTCTTTATCTAGTGGTTCCCCAGTACCAGAAGCGTGGCTTCTTATTAAATTATACTGTAATTGTAGTCTATCTTCGTCGGCAATTTTATATTGTGCCATTGGACCAAAACCTGTATTGACCCCATAGATTATTTTATCTTGTGAAAACTCTTTTAAAAATCCATGGCTGTCCTCTACCCTCTCCAGTATCTTTTTACTCAGCTTTATTTTCTTACTATTAAAAAGAACATTATAGAAATTAATTAATTCCAATTCTTCTATTATTTCTAACATATTTAATTTAATCTTTTAACTAATCCCTAAAAAACTTGCGAAAATTACTTATTTTTACGGAACAAATTTAATGTTTTTTATGAATTATTGTAATTAAATTAATGAAGGAAGAATCTATTGATATTTTAATAATTGGCGCAGGGCCGTCAGGCTGTGTAGCAGCTTCT
>JAUIAA010000242.1 GCA_030425715.1 Bacteroidia bacterium
ATTAATTGCAAAATTATGTGACAGAAAATTTGGTATAGGTGCAGATGGTTTTATGCTTTTAGAAAATTCAGACACTTCCGATTTTAAAATGATATACCATAACGCTGATGGTAAGCTTGGTTCGATGTGTGGAAATGGTGGAAGATGCATTGTTGCTTTTGCTAATTTTTTAGGTGTTTTTAATGATCGTGTCAGTTTTGAAGCAAACGAAAAATTATACCATGCAACTTACAACAATGAAAACGTAAGTTTAAAAATGAATGATGTGCACAAAGTTGAAGTATTTTCAAATCATGTATTTTTAGATACAGGCTCACCACATCATGTTACTTTTGTTAATAATATTAACAATTTTAACGTTTTTGAAGAAGGGAAAAAAATTAGAAATGGCGCTCCTTACTTTGATAAAGGCACCAATGTAAACTTTGTAGAACAAATAAACACCAACACATTTAAAGTAAGAACATTTGAACGTGGTGTGGAGGATGAAACCTTGAGCTGTGGCACTGGTGTAACCGCTGTGGCTTTAGCAAGTTTTCATACCAAAAAAACAAAGGATAATAGTATTAAACTACAAACAATGGGTGGAGACTTAACCGTTAGTTTTGATTTTGAAAATGATATTTACAAACATATTATTTTAAGTGGCCCTGCAACTTTTGTTTTTGAAGGAGTTATTGAAATATAATTGCTTATGCAACCTTTAAAAAATAACACAATCAAATTAAGAGCTTTAGAATTAGAGGACTTAGACTTTTTATTTCAAGTAGAAAATGACCAAGAATTTTGGGAGGTAAGCGGTACACAAACCCCCTTTTCTAAACATATCTTAAAACAATATTTGGCCAATGCACAGCAAGATATTTACGAAGCCAAACAATTAAGAATGCTTATTGAGGATGGTTCGGGAAACAGTATTGGATTGATTGATTTATTTGATTTTGATCCTCAAAATAAAAAAGCCGGATTAGGAATTCTTATTTTGAAAAAATTTCAAAAAAAGGGATTTGGAAAGCAAGCTATTCGCTTATTTTTAAGTTATGCTTTTGAATCCTTAGATTTACATCAAATCTATGCCAACATCACTATCGATAATATCAAAAGCATTGCGCTTTTTGAAAGCTTAAATTTTAAGCAAATTGGCATACAAAAAGATTGGATTAAAGTAGGTAGCATTTACAAAGATGTTGCGCTATATCAAATCATAAATAAATAAAACAGATGAAAAAAATTGTTGCTGGCATTTTAGTTGTTCTTGTGATTATAGGCGGAATAATTGCCTATAATTTCTATCAAAAAATATATAGCCCTAATGTGAAGGAAACTGGGTTTATTTACATTCCAACAGGCTCTAGTTTTGAAGATTTAACTCAAATTATTTCTCCTTTTTTAAAGAATCCCAAAAGTTTTATTTGGGTTGCCGAAAAGAAAAAATACCAAGAAAAAATTCGTGCAGGTAAATTTAAAATTACACAAGAATGGAACAATGACGAATTGATAAATCATTTGCGTAGCGGAAAAGCAGAAACGGTTACTGTAACTTTTAACAACCAAGACACTTTTGAAAAGTTAGCGGGTAGAATTGCAAATCAAATTGAAGCCGACTCCACTAGTCTATTGCAAATCTTTAAAGGTGACGCCTTTTTAAAAGCAAATAATTTTGACCCAAACAATGCTATTGCCATGTATATTCCAAATTCTTATGATTTTTATTGGAATACCTCCGCAAAGCAATTCCAAGAAAAAATGCTAAAAGAATACCATAGATTTTGGACAGAAACAAGAATAAAACAAGCTGAAAAACAAAATCTTACACCGCTTCAAGTGAGTACCCTTGCTTCTATTGTGCAAAAGGAAACCGCAAAAGTTAGCGAGCGTCCAAAAGTTGCAGGGCTTTATTTAAACAGACTTAAGGCTTTTTGGCCATTGCAAGCAGATCCAACTATAATTTATGCATTAAAACAAAAATACGGTCAAGAAACTGTAATCAAAAGAGTACTCAATAAAGATTTAAGTATAGATTCTCCCTACAATACGTATCAAAATTTTGGATTGCCTCCTGGTCCAATTGGCATGCCAGACATTTCTTCTATAAATGCGGTACTACAACCAGAAAATCATGAATATTTTTATATGTGTGCTAGTGTTACTGATATTGGAGCACATGAATTTGCCAAAGATATTGCGCAACACAATAGGAATGCGCGTAAATACCAAAACTGGATTAACAAACAAGGTATTAAAAGATAAAGATGTTTAGATCTTATAAGTACTTATCTACAATCCAGCTAAGAGATATACTACTTATATTATCTTTTATTACTGTATTTTGCAGTGCTCCTGCTCAGGAAAAAATTTCATTTTTTCAAACCTCAGACACACTGTATAAATCAAGAAGAAATGCCGTAATTATTACCGAGACTGTTGCCGCAAGTGCAGCACTAGTTGGACTCAACCAACTGTGGTATGCCGATTATCCCAGAACAAATTTTCACTTTCACAATGATAACAATCAATGGCTGCAAATGGATAAAATGGGGCATGCTTTTAGTTCTTATTATATAGGTAAAATGGGTATGGATGCTTTAGGTTGGGCTGGTGTATCAAAAAAAGACCAACTTATCTATAGTGCAACTTTAGGTTTTGTGTTTTTAACTACGATTGAAGTAATGGATGGATTTTCTGAAGAATGGGGATTTTCAACCGGAGATGTACTTGCGAATGCTATGGGAACAGGACTTTTAATTGGACAAGAACTTTTATGGAAAGAACAAAGAATTCAGTTTAAATTTTCTTTTCAAACCTCACCTTACGCCTCATATTATCCTGATAAACTTGGTGAAAACACTTTGCAACAAATATTAAAAGATTATAACGGACAAACGTATTGGCTTTCGTTTAACCTATGGTCTTTTTTTAAAGAAAGTAAAATTCCCAAATGGTTTAATATTTCGATTGGTTATGGTGCCAATGGCTTGCCTTCTTCAGAAATAGACCCGTTAATTTATCCACCAACAAAGTTAGATAGTTATCGCCAGTTTTATACAAGTCTAGATGTTGACCTAACAAAAATAGATACGAAATCACCTTTTTTAAAAACAGTATTTAATGTTTTTAATTTTATTAAAATTCCTGCCCCAACCCTTGAATACAATGAAAAAGACAAGTTTATTTTTCATTGGATATATTTCTAAAATATTAGCTTACAGTATTTTAACAATTTTTAACTTTTAGCAGATTAATAAAAAGTTGTATCTTTGCATAAAAATTGATTGTATCGTTTAGGTACTCCCCACTAAAAAATACAAGAATATGAAAAAGAAAGTTCTAATTATCTCGTCATGCACTATACTTACGGTAGCATTGATGCAAGCAAAAATGTACAAAGAGTTTCAAGACAAGAAAGTTCAGTACAATCTACCAAAGGCTAATACAATTCATACCGTTACGAAAGAAATTGTTCCTTTTAAAATTTATTACACCCCAAGAATTAATAAATCCTTTGTAGGATTTAAAGAAGCACTTGCTTTTAGAGAATCACAAGGGAAATATTATAAAGTAAATGGTTTAGGGTATTTGGGCAAATATCAATTTGGAAAATCTACTTTACATCGTTTAAAAATTTACGATACGCAAGCATTTTTAAACAATCCCAAA
>JAUIAA010000243.1 GCA_030425715.1 Bacteroidia bacterium
ATGGGAATACGTTCCGTTAGGGCCATTCTTGGCAAAAAACTTTGCCTCGACCATTTCTCCTTGGATTGTTACTATGGATGCTTTAGCCCCTTTTAAGGTAGATGCACCTAAACAAGACCCTCAACCATTGGAATATTTACAACAAGAAAATCCATATAGTTATGATATTCATTTGCAAACTGCAATAAAGCCTAAAAAAGTAGAAGAAACAATAGTAAGTAATACCAATTTTAAATACTTGTATTGGACCATGCATCAACAATTAGCACATCAAACCGTTAATGGATGTAATGTAAGATCTGGTGATTTATACGGTAGCGGCACCATCTCTGGGCCTACAGAAGATAGCTATGGTTCTATGCTAGAATTAACCTGGCAAGGCACAAAACCAATTGCCATGAAAGATGGAACTGAAAGAAAATTTATTGATGATAGTGATACCGTAATTTTAAGAGGCTATTGCCAAAATGATAAGCTTAGAATTGGTTTTGGAGAATGCTCTGGCAAGATTAGAAAATCCAAATAAACAGTAAAAAAACGGTGCTTTAAGCACCGTTTTTTTTTATAAATCTATATCTAAAATATCGTAATGCGATTTATGCGTTATGACATTTCCTTCCTGAATTATAAGTACTTGAGGTGATTGGTGCTCCACATTAAAAACTTCAGCAATACGGTTAGAAATACCTCTATGCTTTAACAAATTCAAAAAATAATAGTGGTATTTACAATCAAAATCTACAAACTTCTGATCAAACCTTCTTAAAACGGAACTAGAAATTCCACATCTAGTGCTGTGCTTAAATATAATTACAGGTTTTTCAAAAGATTGCTTTTGTATCGTTTCTAACTGCAAACTTTCGGTCAATGGAATTTTCTCAAAAAGCGGAACTTCCTTTTCATTCTGACCAAATATCTTTTTAAACATGCTTTATGCTTTATGTTGTAATTCAATTACAGAAATTTCAGGTCTGATACCAGCTCTTCCTGGGTAGCCCAAAAACCCAAAACCTCTGTTTACGTATAAATATTGTTCTGCTTTTTCGTACAAACCTGCCCATTGCGGATACAGGTATTTAATAGGGCTCCATTTAAAACCTGGAATTTCAACACCAAACTGCATGCCATGGGTATGACCAGATAAAGTAATGTCGAATTTAGTTTGATGCGGCAATACTTTTTTAGTCCAATGTGTTGGATCATGCGACATCAATATTTTAAACGGAACAGTTTCTACACCGCTTAATGCCATATCTAAATCACCTCTTTGCGGAAACGGTTTCTTTCCCCAATTTTCCACCCCTAAAATACTTATCTGTTGCCCTTCTCTTTCGAGGATAATGTTTTCGTTTTTCAAAAGTTGGAAGCCCATTTGCTCTTGAAAATCGTACAACAATTGCATATTATCATCTTTATCGGCTTCAGAATCCCACTTTTTATAATCACCATAATCATGATTTCCTAAAACAGAATAAATACCCTCGTTTGCTTTTAAATTTTTAAAATCTTGGATATAAGGTGCTACTTCTTTAGAATCATTATTAACCAAATCACCCGTAAATAAAATCACATCGGCTTTTTGTTGGTTTATTAACTCTATACCCTCTTGTATGGCAATTTCCGAATCAAAACTACCAGAATGTATATCAGATATTTGCACTATTCTAAATCCATCAAATGCTTTGGGAAGGTTACTAAATGCTAAGTTTATTTTATTTACTTTAAAATCATATCTCCCTTTTATAACTCCATAAATCATAGATGTAAAAGGAATTGCCGCAACAGTTAATCCCGCTTGGCGGATAAACTTTCTTCTAGCAGGTAAACTTGACTTAGCGTCTTTTGATGAAAACAAGTTTTTTAAAAATACGAATGATAATCTTAAAATTCTGGTAATATCTTCTAATAAAAAAGTAAATAGTAAAACCAATCTAAATACAAAAAACGAAAAGAAAAAACCAACAAATAAGTTACTTAACAATTCTGCATTCAAAGGTTTTTCTATAAAGTTATTATTCATATAAAAAACACCCACATAAGAAAGAATAGCTCCTAGGATAAATCCAAACAAGTAATATTTCTTAAATTTATTAGACTGTAGTGTTTTTCTAATTGCAAAATAAATATAGGCGTCTACAGCAATAAAAATTGCCATAAAAAGTATAAAATTAAAAGAAAAATTACGTGTAGACATTTATAGTTTTCTTCTTTTCTTTTCTGCAGAAATTAAATTTAATTCTCTGTTGGTTTGCCCCGCCACAGAGGTGTTTTCTTCTGCTCTTCTTATCAAATAAGGCATTACATCTTTCACTGGGCCAAATGGTAAGTACTTAGCCACATTAAAATTTTCTTTGGCTAAATTGTAACTTATATTGTCACTCATACCATACAACTGCCCAAACCACAGCCTGTTATCTGATTGTTTGTAATTAGATTTTTTAATCAAATCCATAAACAAATAAGAGCTGTCTTCGTTGTGTGTACCACTAAATATAGCAATATCGTTTAAGTTTTCGAACATGTATTGCAAAGTATTGTTAAAATTAGTATCGGTGGTAGCTTTATCCTTACAAATTGGATCTTGGTAATTCAATTCTGCAGCTCTTTCTCGTTCCTTTTCCATATAAGCTCCACGTACCAATTTCATGCCAATTTTAAACCCTTTTTGCTTTGCTCTTTCATGCAGAGATTTTAAATATGCCAATCTATCGTGCCTATAGGCTTGTAAAGTGTTAAAAATTATAGCCTTTTCTTTATTGTATTTTTGCATTAGATCTTCTATCAAATCATCCGCGGCAGTTTGCATCCAACTCTCTTCTGCATCAATCAACACAGGAATATCTTTTTCACTAGCTGCCTTGGCAACTTTTTCAAACCTATTTTTTACCCTATTCCATTCTTCAGTTTCTTCCAAAGTAAAAGGAATATTTTCGCTCTTTTTTTGGTACAAGGCAAATCTACCGAAACCTGTTGGTTTAAAAACCGCAAACGGAATTGCATCTTTTTCCTTTACAAAATTTATAATTTCTAAAGTTTTTTCTAATGCATAATCAAATTGAGCTTCTTCTTCTTTACCTTCTACAGAGTAATCTAATACAGAATGTACATTTTTACTATACATTTTATCAATGGTAGGCATGCAATCTTTTTCGGTAACACCGCCACAAAAATGATCGAATACTGTAGAACGTATCAAACCTTCTACCGGCAACCTCGATTTTAATGCAAATTTGGTAACTGCCGTACCCATTTTTACCAAAGGTTCACTTTTAATCATTTTAAACAAAAAATAAGCTCTTTCTAGTTCTGAATCAGACTTTAAGGAAAAAGCTGTTTCGGTATTATCAAATAGTTTGTTCATTCCATAAAAATTTTGTGCAAAGATAAATAGACTGATTTATTTTTTTCGAAAAATTGACCGTTATTTGCACTACCAAAATCAAGAAAATGAAATCAATTAAATCTACCAACTATTACGTACATTTCGAAGCCCAATCTTATATAGCTTTACACCAATATTTGGAGGAGAATTTTCATTCTAAGATATTTATTTTGGTAGATAGCAATACACAAAAATACTGTTTGCCTAATTTTATTTCTAATGTAGGTAACTCCGTAAACTTTGAGGTAATTTGTGTTCCTGCGGGCG
>JAUIAA010000244.1 GCA_030425715.1 Bacteroidia bacterium
CTCGAATGAATCAGAGTGGGAGAAGTTCCAAGGAGATAAAAAGAACGAAGCGTTCTTAGACCGTATCTACCAAGTAAAGGTACCTTATTGTTTAAGAAGGACTGAAGAAATCAAAATCTATGAGAAAAAGAGCAATAATCAACCACACGCCCGTTTGTTAGGCTAGGGAGCAAGTCTATTGATAAATTAGCCAAATAGGGATAGCTTAGGAATAATTGCTTTATATAAAATAGTGATTGGGTTGGACTTATACTTTTAATTCGTAAAAGTTTCTTTTTCCAATTTTTATTTTCATTCCCTCTATTAGTTCAATTGCTGTATAAGGCTCTTGAATTTTAACATTATTTATTTGAACGGCACCGCTATCAATAAGCCTTCGGATTGCAGATTTAGAGTGCCCTTTTTTTAGTTGCACACCTAATTCTACTAAATTAATAATTTTGTTTTTGTGTTGAATTTTATCGATTAAAATAGGTTCAAATGTTTTCACTTCAAAGTTTTTGTTTTGAAATTGATTAATAAAGAATGTTTCTGCATTTTGAGCCTCTAAAGAATTATGGTACTGTGTAATGATATTTTTAGCAATTATTTTTTTAATATTCATTGGGTTTTCACCATTCTCTAAATTCTTTTTTATAGTTTCTTTTTCTGTGATTGAAAAATCAGTTGCTAAATGCAAAAACTCTTCTATCAAACTATCGGGTATCGACATTGTTTTTCCAAACATTTCATTAGGTTCATCTGTCAAACCTATAATATTGTTTAGTGATTTGCTCATTTTTTCCTTTCCATCAAGACCTTTTAATAATGGCATACACATGATAATCTGTGGATTCATTTCAAGTGATTCTTGTAATTGTCTTCCCATGGTGCAATTAAAAAGTTGGTCGGTTCCGCCCATTTCAATATCTGCTTTAATCTCTACAGAATCAAACCCTTGTAAGATTGGGTAAACCAACTCGTGCATTGCAATGGGTAAGTTTTCTGTAAACCGTTTATTAAAATCGTTTCTGTGCAATAGTTGGGCAACAGTTACTTTTGATAAAATCTGAATCACTTCGGTAAAAGAAAGTTTGTCTAACCATGTAGAATTGAAAACAATTTTCACCTTGTTAACGTCAATAATTTTTGACAACTGGTTTAAGTAAGTTTCTGCATTATGCTGAACATCTTTTGATGATAATGGCTTTCTACTCTTGTTTTTTCCTGTTGGGTCACCAATACGAGCGGTAAAATTTCCAACTAAAATTACGATTTGATGCCCTAAATCTTGAAATTGTTTGAGCTTTTTTAATACAACCGCGTGTCCCAAATGTAAATCTGGAGCGGTTGGGTCAAAACCTAACTTAATAATCAGTTTTCGGTTCTCTTTTTTGGCTTGTTCCAACTTTTGTTCCAGTCCGTTTTCTGGAAGAATGATTTCTACATTATCTTTTAATTTACTTATTGTTTCCATATTTCTTAAAATAAAAAGCCCGAGCATTTGCTCGGGCTATTGGTTATGATATTTTTTTATAAGTCTTAAATTTTACTTGAAGCATATACATAGTAATTCCGAGCAGGTATTATTCGACAATAATAAGTGCTGAAAAAAGGAAGACGTAATATGCTGTTTAATCTTTTCATTTGGTTTGCAAAGATATTTTTTAATATTCTGTTTTGCAAGTACTATTTTATTAGAATGTAATTTTAATAGAGAATAAGGAAAGCAAAATTTGTAAAAATCACTTTTTCTGGTATTGCCGAAAGCCATCCATATAATGTGACAATTACTAAAGAGGCACCTAACTATTCAAGGAGGTAAAATAATGTTTATAGTAAAAAAGCGTTCAACTGTTAACAGTTGAACGCTTTTTTATGTGTGTTTAAGTAAATTATCTACGTCTTCTTCTACCACCCCCTCCGGCATTAGAAGAATTGCTGAATTTTTTTCTATCTTTTCCAGCAGAAGAACCTCTATGACGTGAATTATTATCGCCAAAATTTTTCTTAAAACCAGGTTTTTTACGTCTTCTGTCTCCACCTCTGGATTTAGGTTTGTTGGTTACCTCAACTGCAACAGCTCTATCATTAAAAATTACATTTTCAAAACCAGAAAGCACTTCATCTTTATAATTCTTGTCAATTTCAAAAAAGGAAAAGTTTTTCAAAATCTCAATCTGACCGATTTCTACATTATTTTTACTAATATTTTCATTAATCAAACCAATTAAATTGGCTGGATTTAATTGGTCCATTTTACCTAAGTTGATAAAAAACCTTGTAAAATTTTCATCTCCAGACCTTTCATTATCTCCACCCTTGTCTGTACTGTTTAAATCCCTTGAGTTTTCGTAGTAAGCTAAAAACTGGTTAAATTCTAAGGAAACAAATCGTTTAATCAATTCTTCTCTATCGAGTCCCTCTAATTTTTCATAAATATTTGGTAAGAAATCTTTGATTTCTTTTTCGTTGACATCAATATCGTGCACCTTATCAATAAGATTGAATAACTGCTTTTCACAGATTTCCTTACCATTAGGCACCATTTTTTCAATAAACTTTTTATTGATTTTTCTCTCAATAGGTCTAAGCTTATTCTTTTCTTTTGGGGTAACCAAAGCGATAGAGGTACCTAATTTACCAGCTCTACCTGTTCTACCACTTCTATGCGTATAAGTTTCAGGCTGATCAGGAACTTTATAATTGATAACATGGGTTAAATCGTTTACATCTAATCCTCTAGCAGCTACATCTGTAGCAACTAATATTTGCAGGTGTTTAGATCTAAATTTTTGCATTACCATATCGCGCTGTGCTTGTGATAAGTCACCGTGTAAGGCATCTGCATTATAGCCATCATTAATTAATTTTTCTGCTATATCTTTGGTTTCTCTTCTAGTTCTACAAAAAACTATACTGTATATATTGGGGTGGATATCTGCAATTCTTTTTAGGGCAGGGTATCTATTTCTATCAGAAACCAAATAGTATTCATTGGTGACATTTTCTGCACCAATATTTTTCTTTCCTGCAGATATCTCAACAGGTTTATGCATGTAATTTTTTGCAATGGCTTCCACTTCTTTAGGAAATGTTGCAGAAAATAATAAGGTTTGTTTGGTGTTAGGAGTAGCTTCAAGTACTTGATCTAGCTCTTCTTTAAAGCCCATATTTAACATCTCATCTGCTTCATCTAATACCAACCATTGGATGTCTTTAAGAATTAATTTTTTTCTTTTAATTAAATCAACAGTTCGTCCTGGGGTTCCTACTACAATTTGAGCACCTTTTTTTAAGCCTCTAATTTGTTCGTCAATGTTTGCACCACCATATACGGCAAGCACGTTTAATTTTGGTAAATTTTTTGAAAACTCTTCAATATTTCTAGCAATTTGTATGGCTAATTCTCTTGTAGGAGATAATATAATTGCTTGAGTTGTTTTATTTTTTAAGTCAATTTGTTCTAAAATTGGCAAACTAAATGCGGCCGTTTTACCCGTTCCTGTCTGTGCAAAAGCCTTTAAATCTTTTTTTTCGGATATGATTTGTGGAATTGCTATTTCTTGAATAGGGGTTGGATTTTCATACCCAAGTTCAATTAGGGCATTAACAATGTCTTGGCTTAAGCCAAGATCTTTAAATGATGACATATATTTTTTTATTTTT
>JAUIAA010000245.1 GCA_030425715.1 Bacteroidia bacterium
ATAATCAATATTCATCCTGCTTTACTACCAAAATATGGCGGAAAAGGAATGTATGGGATGCATGTGCACAGGGCAGTAGTGGCACATCGAGAAAAAGAATCGGGCATTACCATTCATTATGTAAATGAGAATTATGATGAGGGTGCCATTATTTTTCAAAAAAGCATAGCCATAGACCCGCAGGATACTCCAGAACAGGTAGCTGCAAAAATTCATCAATTGGAACAAGCATATTTTCCAAAGGTAATTGACGAGTTGGTAATACCTAAAATAGAATGAAAGTAAATATTTACACCGACGGTGCTTGTAGTGGTAACCCTGGAAAAGGAGGCTATGGCATAGTGATGGAATGGGTTGGGAAACCTTATCAAAAGGAATTTTCTCAAGGCTTTAGAAAAACTACCAATAACCGAATGGAATTATTAGCAGTAATTGTTGCTCTAGAATTGCTAAAAGTAGAAGGTTTGGAGGTAACTGTAATTTCCGATTCTAAATATGTGATAGACGCGGTAGAAAAAGGATGGGTATTTGGCTGGCAAAAAAAAGGTTTTAAGGATAAGAAAAACCCAGATTTGTGGCGTAGATTTTTAAAAGTTTACCCTAAGCATAAAATTAAGTTTCAATGGGTAAAAGGGCATAACAACCACCCACAAAACGAAAGGTGTGATGCTTTGGCAGTTGCAGCTGCACAACAACCAAACTTAATGGTGGATAAGGCTTTTGAAAATAATACTGATAAAAAATTATTGTAATCCATTACCATCTAATCCAAGTGCTTGAAATAAACCCTTTATCTCTTTAGGAGGATTTTTATGGTCAATTTGGTAGGCATGCATTTTTTCATGATAAAAAATAATACAAGCTGCTTTTATGGATTTGTTCGTAGCCAAATCGTCTAAATTAATATTGCTAGGAATATTATGTAAATCTATCGTTGATAGGTATTTATCCACATTACCTAATTGACTTTTTGTTAACACCATATCTTTTTCAGATCCATTTTCAGATATTTCTAAATTTCCATGATCTAGTTTTAACTCGTATATTAAGTTGGGAGCTTTTACCTTGTATATAAGTTTAATTGGCTGACTTTGTTGTGAAAAACAAGGGTAAGCACAAATTGTGGTAAAAAACAGTAGTATTATAATCTTTTTCATGGGGTAAATGTATGAAAAAGGAGCATAATACAACAGGAGATCGTTAAAATGAAAGATAAGCTGCTTTATCGAAAATATTAAAAACCTCTAAATACTACTTTATAAATACGTTAACCATTTAATATATTATTTATTTTTTTGCACTCATTTGAGAACCGATAAACGGAATTTTGGGTGCTAAAAAATAGCCTGTTAAGCTAGCAAATAGAATGGGAATGAAATAAGAAAATCCTGTTAAAGTTGCTAATAAAATAGTTGTACTCATAGGGGTTCTGGTTACACAAGCATTTATCCCAGCCATACAGCAAATAACAGATAACGATACATTTATAGATGGAAAAAAATAATGAATAATTAAGCCTAAAGTTGCTCCTACGAAAAATAAAGGAATGATAAATCCCCCTCGCCAACCAGAGGTAACAGTTACGGCAATGGCAATAATTTTAAATAACAGAATAAAGAATAATAACTTGATTGAGTATGGATGATTTAATAATGTATTGATTTCATGATGTCCAAAATATCTTGTTATTGGAAAATAATAGGAAATAACACCAAGTATCAATCCGCCAATAAAAGTTTTTACATAAATGGGAATTTCCTGTTTGTTAAAAATAGATTTTAAAAACTTGGTACAATAAATAAAAGTCCAGCCTACTACGGTAGCTAACATAGCAAAAAGAACGGCTAGTCCAAAATCAAATGCGCCAGAGTATTCATAGGTTGGTAAGTTCCAGACTGTTCCTAAGCCTAAATGAATAATTAGAGCAAAAACTACATAACTAAAACAACTAGCTACCAATGCGGGAATAATGGCTTTATAATATTCTACTGCGTATTTATGGTGTAATATTTCTAAAGAAAATAGACTACCTCCTAGTGGAGCGCCAAATAGTGCAGTAAATCCTGATGCCATGCCTGCAATGCTTAAAGAGCGTAATTCTTCACCTTTGAGCCTGAAAATTTTTCCTAACCAAGTTCCTGTAGATCCAGTTACCTGAACTAGTGGAGCCTCAGGACCTAGACTTCCGCCAGAAGCTACACATAGTAATGAAGATAAAATCATGGAGGGATTATTCTTAGGGTCTAACTTTCCTTTATTAAATCGAATATTATCAACGATTAGATGTATTTCTCCAGGATCTCCTATAAAATGAATAATCAAACCAGCCGCGAGCCCGCATATTGCCATAATTGGAATGACTTGCCAACCTTCAAAAAAAGCAATCTGATGGGTTAAAAATTCAAGTACAATCCAGTAAAGTCCTGCAATTACACCGCCCATTAAGCCAAGAATCGCCCATAATAAAAAGGTTCGGTTAAACACAAAAGGATTGAACCTTATGGGTTGATCTAAAATACTGGAGTAGTGTACTAATTTTCTTTTACTCTTAAGTTTCACTTCTAAAACGGTAGGTTATGGTTAAGATTTGTTTGTAGTAAGTTGTATAAATTGATATTGCTGCGCATACCCTGTAAATTTACACGTGATAGTTGTTTGCAACATTTTCAGATTGGTTTTTATTGATTTACTACTATTTTTATAAGTATTTGATGGGGTAAATGTATAAAAAGGAATATAAACTTCCATTACATTTAAAGTATAATCAATTTTGCTATTCGTGTTACTAATTACATCCCTAATGTTGGGAGGTGTTTTACTTTATGATAGGTTAAAGCAGCCTTGATACAGTTTTTTAATTCATTTTTTGGAATGGTTTCCTTCATTGGAAATAGTATAGCTCTATTTCCTTCAAATTGAAAAGTGTGTTTGTAAACCATTTTAAAAATAGACACCAAACGACTGGTACACTGAAAATACATAGCATACTGATTGGGAGATTTAGCTTTCCAATCTATTCTAATAGTACTACCTTTTTTTGTTAAATAGCTAGGTTCTCCCCATTTTAAAGTTTCCTCTAAATGATTGATATTTTCTATTTCGCTTGCGGCCTCTATAATTAAGCTTCTAAGGTTTGATAATTTTGTTCGAACGTCACTTGGATAGTTTTGAAAAACTAATGCAACATCAGGATTTGATTTTATTTGTAAGTTTCCCATTGTTTAAATGGTTTTATCTAGATTTTGAAACAAGAATTAATCATTTTTTATTTTTACGAAAGCATCATCACTGCTTTTTTTAGTGCGTTAACAAAAATATCAATTTCTGCTTGGGTATTGTAAAATGAGAAAGAGGCTCTTATGGTACCTGGAATTTGATAAAAATCCATTATAGGTTGGGTACAATGATGGCCAGTTCTTACGGCAATCCCAAGTTTGTCAATTATCGTACCTATATCGTATGGATGAATATTTCCTACATTAAAAGAAATTACAGCAACTTTATCTTTTTGTGGACCATAAATTTTTAAGCCTTCAATCTCGAGTAATTTTTTTGTAGCATACTCCAAAAGTTGGTTTTCATAATTTGCAATTTCTTGAAAGCCAATATTGTTAAGATAATCTAAAGCAGTACCAAAAGCA
>JAUIAA010000246.1 GCA_030425715.1 Bacteroidia bacterium
TGCAACGAATATCGCTTATCGCGGTAACTCTATTCATTACCAACTTGTCTTTTGCCCAAGAAGCTGAAATTGATGGGCCTAAACCATCGCTTAACAGCGGTACTATTGAAAGCCAATTTAACTATTTATATAAAAAATCTGGATCTTACCAAGAGTATAAAGTGGTAAAAAAGACCTTTTTTAATAAAATTAAAGGCAATGTTTTAGATTCATTAAAATCAATTAAAACAAATTTAAGCGAAACCAAAAAGGTAGTAGAAACACAAAATGCAGAAATTGAAAAATTAAAATCAGATTTAAAAACTACCAATGATAATTTAACTTCGGTAACTAAAGAAAAAGACAATATCAAATTTTTGGGTATACCAATGACTAAGGGTTCTTATAACGGGCTACTTTGGTCTATCATTACCATATTGGTTTTATGTCTGCTATTCTTTATTTACAGATTTAAAAATAGTAATGCCATTACCAAATTGGCTAATCAAAATTTAGCTGAAACCGAAGAAGAGTTTGAATCGTTTAAAGCGCGTGCCTTAGAAAGAGAACAAAAAGTAAGACGAGAGTTACAAGACGAAATTAACAAACAGAAATACAATACCAAAAGCAAAAAAAAGGGAGAGTGAGTGTAAATGCATTCAACAAAATTCCATGCATTTTGTATGGATTTTTTTATGCTTTATACCTTGGGATATACTTGATTTATTAAATAATTTTCGGCATTAGGACCTTCATTAAATAGCAAGTCTAAAATACTTAAATTAGGAATAAATCCGTGCTTGTTATCAAAAACCTGGACGTATTTATCTAAAGTAAAATTTTGCTCTTTTTTAGCATTAGCTAAAAATCTAAAATCCTTTTTCGCTTCAAGTTCTTTTTGGTAATTTGTTGTTTTAACAACTTTTAAGTTGAGTTGTAAACACTCTTGCAGGATTTCAAAAGTTTTCAAGTTTAAGTCTAATAAATACTTAAATTGCTTTTCAAAAACTACTTGTAAATCATCTATATAAAATTCGTAAAACGGAGAAGATAAGTAGGCACTATCTAAAGCTCTTTTGTGTAACACCTGCCAATTGGCACTGTAATCAATTTTTACTTCCTTACTTTTTACTTTTACTCCTTTTTTATCTTGTAAAATAGGGATGCTAAGTAATTGCTTGCCGTTTGCACCATAAATATAACAGCGATTTCTGTAGGTTTGCTTTTGGAAATTATCTTTTACTTCAAACCTGATTTTTTCTTCCCTAGCCAATGCTACGTACTGAATTATTGGCGAAAAATATGTAGGAAGAAATAATAACAAGCGAACTAAGATCTTTCTTTTTTAAACTTTCTAAATTTGTTAAATCCATAAATCAAGGCAACTGCAGCCAAGAAGTAGTAAAAATAAGATACTGGTTTCCCACTACCTCCAACGGTAGTAAACATTCTTTCCCATCTAATTTTATCTATACCTTTACCGTCACTGTTCCAACTTAACCAAATAAATACAGGTTTCCCAACCACATGATCAAAAGGAACATAACCCCAGTAACGTGCATCTAAAGAGTTTTGACGGTTATCCCCCATCATCCAATAATAATCTTGTTTAAAGGTATAACTATCTGCTTTTTTACCATTGATTAAAATATCGTCTCCATTAACTTTAAGGTCGTTGTTTTCATATTCAGCAATTACCCGTTTATAAAATGGTAGTGACTTTTTATCTAGCTTAACTGTGGCACCTTTTTTAGGAATGTAAATTGGACCAAAATTATCTGTATTCCAACCCAGACCAGGTATTCTAGGAAAAACATCTTCCCCTTTCCCTTTCGGTTCTACTTTTCTAACTAAGCTTTTAATATCAGGGTTATTTTTAATTTTCTCCACGTCATCATCCGCAAGGTTTAGTAAATAATTACCATTTTGTAATCTCCCTCCTTCACGCACATGGTATCTATTTCTTAACATATTGGCATTTAACTGCTTTCCATCAGTGTCTGCCTCATAAAAGAATTGTAATTTAGCTCTGTCTGGCAATACATTTTTCTTACCATTGATATACACATAACCATCAACAATTGCTAAAGAATCTCCAGGTAATCCAACACAGCGTTTTACCAAATTGGTTTTTTTATCAATGGGCTTATAATAATTCCTATCAGGATGGAAATCATTCATATCCTTTAAAGTATCTGCAGGTTGGTTAAAAACTACAATATCATTTTGTTTTATTTTTTGTATTCCTGGAATTCTCATATATGGCAACTGCAATTTATTTAACCATGAAGTATTTTTTTTACTTCTATCATCGCTAAATAAATAGGATTTTGTATGAATAATTGGCAAAGTATCGTGTACCATTGGTGCTGCAACTGTGGTCATTGGTACTCTAGCACCGTAATGAAACTTGCTCACAAATAGAAAATCGCCAATTAATAAAGATTTTTCTAAAGAGGAAGTTGGTATGGTGTAAGGTTGCATAAAATAAGTATGTACCAAAGTAGCTGCTACAATGGCAAAAACGATAGAACTCACCCACTCTCCAGCAGCAGTTCTTGGTTTTAAACTTCGGTTTTCTATATAGTTTACATCTAACATATAGTTTACGTAATATATATAAAGCCCTAAAGTTAAGATTACTAAAACGGTGTCTGTTGTAGAATTTTTACCAAAACTTCTTATAGTTTCCACCCAAACTACTGGAAACATTAGTAAGTTAATAATTGGAATAAACAATAAAATTACCCACCACTTCGGGCGGTTAATGATTTGCATTAAAATAACTGCATTATATATGGGCACTATTGCTTCCCAAGATTTTCTACCTGCTTTTACATATAATTTCCAAGTACCTAAAAAATGAATTACTTGTAAAATCAGAAAAAATATAAACCATTGTTGAAAATTCATTTCCTAAAATTTTTTATTGTTGCTTAATTAGTACCATAAAACCTGCTATTGTTACTAATATTTAATTTTTTATCCGTTTAAAACATCACGCATAGAAAAAACTCCTGTCTTATCTACTAGCCATTCACTTGCTATTACTGCACCTAAGGCAAAGCCTTTACGATTAAAGGCAGTGTGCTTTATTTCAATAGCATCTACTTCCGATTGATAATTTATACTATGTGTACCTGGAACCTCTCCCTCCCTTTTTACTTGAATAAATAGGTTTTCTTCTTCTTTATCTGTGATACTCCAAGTTTTTTTATTCGAATGTTCTAACACACCTTCAGCCAAAGTTATTGCAGTGCCACTAGGCGCATCCAATTTATGGATGTGGTGGATCTCTTCCATTTCTACAGTATATCCCTCTACATTTTGCATCATTTTTGCCAAATAAGTATTTAAGTTAAAAAATAAATTTACTCCAATACTAAAATTAGAAGCATAAATTAAAGCTCCATCATTTTCCTTACAATAAGCAACCAACTCTGCATACTTATCTAACCAACCCGTAGTACCGCAAATTACGGGAACTTTATGCGAGATACATTTTTTTAAATTGGAAAAAGCCGCATTTGGATTGCTAAAATCGATTGCAACATCGGCAATATTTAAATCGTAGTCAGCAGTATCTACATCAATTTTTAATACAATTTCATGGCCTCTTTC
>JAUIAA010000247.1 GCA_030425715.1 Bacteroidia bacterium
AGGGATTACTGAGATTGCTATTCAAAAATTTGACGGAGTTGATGTGGTCGATACCTTTGTAAGTTTGATTAATCCTGAAAAGGAAATCCAACCCTATGTAGTTCAACTTACGGGCATACATAATAAGATGCTTCGTAATGCCCCTAAATTTTATGAAGTGGCTAAGCGAATAATTGAAATTACAGAAGGTTGTGTTATGGTTGCCCACAATAGTAATTTTGATTACCGTATTTTAAAAACTGAGTTTAGCAGATTAGGTTATCCATTTGAAATACCAACCTTGTGCACCATTGAATTAAGTAAGGTACTAATACCCAATTTAGAAACATATAGTTTAGGTAAACTTTGCAGAAAAATTGGAATTCCAGTAAGCGATCGCCACCGTGCAAATGGAGACGCTTTAGCTACTTTAAAATTATTTCAAATACTTTTAGCTAAAGACAATGCCAAAGAAATTGTTTCGAAAACCATTAAAAATGGAAACCGAAGAGATTTAAATCAAAAATTACTCAAAATATTAGACACTTTACCAAATAAGGTGGGGCTGTTCTATTTTCATAATTTTAAAGGAAAAATTCTTTTTATTGGCAAAGGAAAAGATATTAAAAAGGAAGTAAATAAAATCTTTTTAAAAGACACCAAAATAGCACGAATCCAGCAAAAAGAAATAGCTTCGGTAAGTTTTGAATTAACTGGTAATGGTTTAATTGCAGCACTCAAATACTTTGAAGAAATACAATTACACCAACCAAAATACAATAGATTGTTAAAACAAAAAGAAAGCAATGCTGAATTTAGCAATAATAACATGATTTTAATTGACAAAGGCAGATCGCCAGATGAAAAATCAGTGATTTTAATAGAAGATGGGAAATACAAAGGGTTTGGATTTTCTGATTTGAATTACCAAATCAATAATTTAGATATTTTAAAAAGCTTAATTACGCCTTCTCAAAATTCATCCCAAACCACAGAAATTATTAATAAATACCTACAAAATCATAAAATTGAAAAGTTTATTCGGTTTTAAATAAAATATCCTTCTTCTCCTCAATAATTTTTTAACTTTTACGTTGAATTTTAATAAAAAATCATTTCTATTCTATGCGCAAACTATTATTTTTTCTTTGTCTATTTTCATTTCAATTTATCTATCCTCAAAAACAAAAATTACCATATGTTTTTGGTAATGTTTCTAACGAAGAAATTCAAATGACTGTTTACGAGAAAGATACTACTGCAAATGCTGTTGTACTTTATGAACATGGCAATACCATTGTTGTAAGAAGAGGTGCAGAAATTATAAGAAAATCTACAATATATCGTAAAATAAAAATCCTAAACAAAGAAGGTGAAAATCATGCCAATGTTAAAATTTACCTTTATGACAATGGTAAGGATAATCCTGAAAAAGTTAGAGGTATAAAAGCATTTACTTATAACAAAAATCAATTGAAGCTAGCTTTAAAAAAAGAGCATATCTATACCAATAGGTTAGATAAAGATGTTGTAGAGGTAACATTTACTTTCCCAGATGTAAAGGCTGGAAGTGTTTTAGAATATCAATACGACCTAGAATCTCCATATTTTTTTAATTTTAAAGGGTGGACATTTCAATCGGATATTCCAAAAATATATAGTGAATTTCATGCTTCTATACCAGGGTTTTGGGTTTACAATCGTCACTTAAGAGGTTTTTTAAAACTAAATAAAAATTTAGCTAACCTAACCAGAAAATGTTTTGAAATAAACGGGGCCAATGCCGATTGTGAGAATTTAACGTATGCCATGAAAGACATTCCTGCCTTTATCGAAGAGGAAAAATATTCCACGGCAAAAAGCAATTATCTTTCCAAGATAAAATTTGAATTATCAGAAATTCGATATACCGATGGAAGAATAAAAAAATTTACCAAAACATGGAAGGATACAGATAGAATGCTTAAACAAGACCAAGATATTGGAAAACAATTATTATCTCCAAATTTCTTTAAAAAGTTAATTCCAGATAATATCTACTCTCTTAATAATGAATTAGAAAAAAGCAAATCCATCTATCAATTTATACAATCTTATTTTACTGTGAATACAGACGACGATTACATTTTTAGAGATAATAAGGTAAAAAGTGCAGTAAAAAACAAAATAGGAAAAGTATCTGAAATTAATTTAGCTTTGACAGGAGCTTTACAAAGTGCAGGATTAAATGCCTCTATAATGCTAATATCTACCAGAGATCATGGCTATCCAACTGAATTGCATCCAGTATTGACAGATTTTAATTATATAGCAACTTATCTTAAAATTGGCAATGATTCCTATTTACTAGATGGTTCTGATCAGTTTTTACCATTTAATACCCTACCGTTAAAAGCGTTAAACGGAATGGCTCGAGTAATTGATTTTAAGGAAGGAAGTTTTTGGCATTCTACCTCGCCTCATGTTAGATCGTTTGTAAGCACTTCTTTAGATTTAAGTTTAGACAATAATCAAAACTTAATTGGTACTTGGGAAGAGGCATCTGGAGGCTATTTTGCATATAATAAAAGAGAAGCATTAGTACATGAAAAGAATTATATTGAGCATATTGAAAATGACAAAGGTTTTATTGAAATAGAAGATCTAACCATTGAGAATAAGACGAATTTAGACCAAACATTAAAAGAGTCTTATAATGTTATTATGCATAAATCTGATGAAATAGGGGATTTAATTTATCTCAATCCATTTATTAGCCGTTTAGATAAAAACCCTTTTCAGTTAAACAAAAGACAATATCCAGTTGATTTTGGATACAAAAAAAATATAATATATAAAACCCAAATTAAAATACCAGCATCTCTTAAAGTTGAAGCCTTACCAAAAAACAATAGCTATAAATTACCTAATAATGGTGGTGTATTTATTGTATCTATTCAAAATACAGAAAATTTCATACAGATATATACAAAACTAGCTTTAAATAAAACCAAGTATTTACCTAATGAATATGAAAACTTAAAAGAATTCTTCAATGAAATCGTTAAAACCCAAAATAGTTTAATAATTTTAAAGAAAATTTAAGCACTTGCAACAAGAAAACAAGAATAAATTATGGCAGAAAAAACTTCATGAAATTATTTATGAAGCCGATACCAAAGCTGGTAAAATATTCGATGTAGCTCTTCTTATACTAATCCTTATTAGTATTGTTTTAGTAATGCTAGAAAGTGTAAAAGAATATGATGCTAAATACCACGCGTTTTTTAACATTTCGGAATGGATAGTAACCATCCTATTTACGCTAGAATATATCTTGCGAATTTTAAGTGTGCGCACTCCTAGAAAATATATTTTTAGCTTTTTTGGAGTAATCGATTTATTATCTACTTTACCAAAATATCTTTCCTTAATTCTAGGTGGAACCCATGCCTTAGTTGCTTTAAGAGCATTAAGACTATTAAGAGTATTTAGAATTTTAAAACTTGTTAGATATGTAGGAGAGGCCAATAGATTAGGAATTGCCCTAAAGAAAAGCCGAATTAAAATCTTAGTGTTTATTTTTGTAGTAGTGGTTTTATGTGTGATTATTGGAACCATAATGTACCTT
>JAUIAA010000248.1 GCA_030425715.1 Bacteroidia bacterium
GTAATGGTAAAAGCTGCTAAAGCAATAAAAATGGAATTAATAGTAAACAGAAAAATAGCTCCACCAAAATAATTAAAATTACCCATAGCCAAGCCATAACCTGCGGTACACAATGGTGGCATTAAGGCAGTTGCAATTGCTACCCCAGCCACAGTATTAAATTGAGGTCTCGGTCGGCTTATTGCAATAATTAAGGCCAAACCACCCGTTACAGCTATCAAAACATCTCGTACATCTGGTTTGGTTCTAGCCAATAATTCTGGTGTTGCTTCATCAAAAATAGGAATACTAAAAAACAAAAAGGAAGTAAGTAAACTTAAGCCTACCATTACACCTAAATTTACCAAAGAAGCTTTTAAAGTATCTATATCGTTAATTCCTATAGAAAATCCAACGCCCAAAATTGGCCCCATTAAGGGAGATATAAGCATGGCACCAATTACTACTGCTGTAGAACTAACGTTTAAACCTATAGATGCCACTAATATAGAAAGTACTAAAATCCAGGCAGTATGCCCTTTCATAGGAATACCTTCTTTTATGGTTTGTACAGTGGCCTCTTTATCTGTCCCTACTTTAATATTTAATAGCTCCGCTAAAAACTCTTTTAAACTGGCAAAAAAACCTTTAAAGTCTTTATGAACTTCTTTTTTTTTGTCTGGCTGTTCCTCTATATTTTGCGCTTCTTGCGTGTTATTTTCCATGAATCTAAGGGAAGTATTTTCTGTTCAATAATAAAGTAAATCTACTAAAATATAATTATTTATAAACGTTCTTCTGCGTCTTTAGAAATTTGTTTTATGTTTTGTTCATCTGATTTTGGACAAATCAATAGGGTGTCTTCCGTTTCTACAATAATATAATTATTTAAACCCTGAACGATTACTTTTTTATCTTTTTGGGTTCTAATCATATTACCATTAGACTTTAACATTAAGGTTTTTGCATTAACAATAGCGTTGTTTTGATGGTCTTTTAAAAGTTTATCATACAAAGAGCCCCAGGTTCCTAAATCGTTCCAACCAAAATCAACGGGTAAAACAAATACATTTTTAGCAGCTTCCATAATACCATAATCAATAGATATATTTTCTGATTTAGGGTAGTTTTCAAAAATGAAATTGGATTCATTATTTGTATTCCATTTATCTTTCCCTTCTTCCATTAATTGATACATGGTAGGTAAATTTTTTGAAAAAGATTTAAGTACAGATTTTACACTCCAAATAAATATTCCAGCATTCCATAAATAATCGCCTTGACTAACAAATTTTTTAGCTATTTCTAGGTCTGGTTTTTCAGTAAACTGTTTTACTTTTTTAATTTCAGTATTTGTTTTGTCAAAATTTATATAACCATACCCTGTATTAGGATTAGAAGGCTTGATGCCTAAGGTCATTAAAATATCTTCTTTTTCACAAGCTAGAAATGCGGTTTGCACATTATTTACAAACTCCTTTTCATTTTCAATATAATGATCCGAAGGGGCAACAACCATTACCGCATTCTTATTCAAATTTTGAATTTTTAACGCACTGTACAAAATACAAGGAGCTGTATTTCGCATAGCTGGTTCTAATAAAATTTGGTTATCGGCAACCAGTGGAAGGTGTTCGTTTACCAATTTTTTGTATCGTTCATTGGTTTCAATCAGTATATTTTGTTCTGGAATAATTTGACGTAATCTCTCAAATGTGTTTTGAATAAGTGATTGACCTAAGCCTAACATATCGTGAAATTGTTTGGGGTTTTCTTTGGTGCTCACTGGCCAAAATCTAGACCCTACCCCACCTGCCATTATTACGGCATAATAATTCTTGTTCATCATCATTTTAATTTTTTAGTAAATTAACCTCAGCATTTTGATGAAATAAAAACTTTTTATCGGTTTTTAATTCCACACATTCATACCTTGTTCTTCTTTTGTTTCCTTTTACAAACACTCTATTGTTATGTTCAAATTTAGCTTGTAACGGAATTTCAAAAATAAAATTCTTATTGGTCTTCGCATCAAATTGTTTCAACGCTAAAGATAACTTTATATCGCTATCTGTGCTAGCCTTAGGATTTATTAAATATCGTGCCAAAAAAGGTAAAACCTCTTTAGGATAAATATCTGGATTTACAAATGGCAGCATCAAATGCTGAAAATTTCTTTTCCATTCTACACCGTGAGGCTTTATATTTTTATGTTTTTGATAGGTTACCAAATGTGCTAACTCATGTATTAGGGTAAGTAAAAATCTATACCTATTTAAATCGTTATTGATGGTAATCTGTAACTGACCGTTTGTATATCTTCTAAAATCGCCATGTTTGGTTTTTCTATTGTTTACAATTTTTAAATAACATGGATATCGGTCTAATAATTCAATTACCATACCTAATGCGTTTTTAGGTAGATATTTGGCTAATATTTGCGCATACTTTTCTTTTTCCAATTTTAAGCAATGAGTTTTAAGGTGTTGAGTTAGAAACCTGCATTACTTTTCCGTTGTATATTTTATTCCCCGTAAGGGAAAATTGGGCGATATAATCAGCCATTTCACTAGCGGTAATAGGTGCTTTATAATCTGGAAAGGCCTCGTTTAGCATTTCGGTTTGTACCGCTCCTAAAGCCAAAGTATTAAACGAAATACCACTGTTTTTATATTCTTCTGCCAACAATTCCATCAAAGTGATTATTGCTCCCTTAGAGGAACTGTATGCCGAGAGTCCCGCAAATTTCATACTCCCTTGAATGCCTCCCATACTACTTATGGCTACCACATGACTGCCTTTATGCAAAAATGGAATAATGACTCTGGTCAATTCTGCAACCGCAAAAACATTGACTTTGTACACTTCTAAAAAATCGTTGGTTGTAGTTTTAAAAAATGGTTTATGCACCAACCTACCCGCATTATGAATAAGAACATCTACATTTTTCCAATTTGTGGATACAAAATTTACCACCTCCTCCAGTCCTTTATTCTCTGTAATCTCTATTTCTAAAACATGAAGGTTTTTAGGTTTAGTTTTAAAAATATTTTTTTGACGAGTAATGGCTAAAACTTGATGCCCCTGTGCCAATAAAGTTTGTACCAAGGCAAACCCTATTCCTCTACTTGTACCTGTAACTATTATATTTTTCATTTTAAAAATTTGAAGTTAATTAAAAATAATTTTCAAACAGCTCTCTTTTTATGGAGTTTCTAAAATTATATGCTGATATGCACCAATATCTGGGTTTGGTAGTCTGTTAACTTTTAATATATCTAATGGAACTTGTTGCGCTGCATTTACATCTGCTTTATTAATTGCCTCAGAATTTTGACCAATAATATATTCGTTTTTTTCTACATTCTTAAAATGTGGTGCTCCATTTAAAATATTATTTTGGTAATGATTTACATCCTCAAAATCATACAAAGGATTATTTTCAAAGTTACCATTAGTATCGTTAAAACGAATTAAACTATTTTTAAAATTATAGTTAAAACTTGCTCCTTCCTCTTTTTCTAAAAGATATTCAAAATTTCTACTTCCATAAATAATAGTATTTGTAAAGTTTGCTTGGTGTA
>JAUIAA010000249.1 GCA_030425715.1 Bacteroidia bacterium
AAGTAGCATCATCTAATAACAATTCCTCTGTGCTTGAAGAGCGTATTTTTAAATAATTTTGTTCGGCTTGACCAAATTCACCCAATTTAGTATACAGTTTGGCTTGTAAGAATAATGCATCATCTTCAATGGGATGTTCTTTGAATTCTGAAACAATAGAATCTAATAATTTAACCGCTTCGAGGTCTTTATTTTGATAGGCTAGCAATTCCGCTTTAGCATAATTTTTTAAAGCATTTTGAATAGAATCGCCTGCAATATTGTTACTAATAAGCAAATTTAGTTCTAATGCGTCATTTGCTATTAATTGAGAAGTTGACGATTTTAATACTTTTAATTGTACTTGTGCCCATTTAAAATCACCTTTATAGTAGGAGGTTTTTGCAACTTTAAATCTAGCTTCTTGAGCTATAGTGCTGTTTTTTAAATTACTTTGTATTTGAGAATACAATATGAGGGCTTGATTGAATTGGTTGGTGTAAACCAAAACATCTCCTAATTCAAGTTGTATCAACCCTTTTTGAAATTTAGAATTGGCTAAAGGCAATGCCTCTTCTAATATTTTGATTGCTTTTTTTGGTTGGTTGTATGTAAAACTTAAAAAATTGGCATAGGCTAATTCTATCTCAATTTTTGAATTTGTTTCCTTGCTATTCGCTATTAAATTTTGAAATTTATAATCAATAGCTTCAAACTCTTGCGTAGTACTTGCCAATTTATTTTCAATTTTTAACAAATATATTTTAGCAGCTATCTTGTCATCCTCGTTATTAGCGTTTTCTAGAATAAATTGAAAAACAGTATTCGCTGTTTTATAATCATTATTTTCTAAGGCTATGGTTCCTACTTCTTGTATTCGGTTTAAAGAATCTGGTTTTCTTTTGTATAAAGATTTTTCTTGAACAAAGGCTTTGCTGTACTCTTTTTGTTGCATATACAACCAGCTCAATAGCATATTCCAAGCATCCTTTGGGTTGTTTTGCGCTCTTTTTAAGAGTAAGTTTTTAAACAATTTGTTGGTGTGATTCTCGCTATCTTCCGAAATAAATGTAGCAATATACCTTTGGATACTGGCATAATATTTTTCATTTTTATCAATCAAGTCTAAATAGGAATTAAACATGTTTTCCAAATCACCTTTTTCACCATAAATTTGGGCTTCGCTTATTTCGGTATTTAACTTTGGGTTGATTGATTTTGCAATTTGATAGGCTTGTAGTGCGTAATTTAGTAAATGGTTTTGCCTAAAAGTTTGTCCAATGGTATAGCCATAACTAGCATTCGTTTTTACAAAACTTATAGCTTTTTCATAATATATTTTTGCATCGGTAGTATTGCCTTGTAGTTCTAAATTGTATCCAATTTCTACATCTAATATAGGTTCTTGTTGTGGGTATCGCTGTAATTGCTTTTTTAAAAGCTCGTCGGCAAACTCATACTTTTCTATTTGTTGGTAACAAATCAAGAGTTTTTTGAAATAATCTTGACGGATTGGGTTTTCTTGATGTAGTGGTTTGAGCAACATAATTGCTTTTTCATATTCTCCTTTTTTGAAATAAGATTCCGCTAAGGAAGACTTTTGTCCAAATAAAAGGGAGCAATACAATAAAAATAAAATACAGGCAACTTTTTGCATGTTGTAAAATAATGAAATTTAAGCTTAGTAATAAAACTCAAGTAAAATTAATATGGTAAATAAAAAAATCAAATTATGAAATTCTTAATAAATTATGGGTAAAAAAGCTAAAATCATAAAATGTTAAAGTTTTGATAAAATAAAATACAAATTGTAACGTTTATTTCAAAAGTACAGTCTTATTAGTACTAAACAATAACAAAATTTAATATCATGAATGAATTAACCAAATTTTACGAAAGAGCAAAGCAACGTGCAAAAATGCACATGAAAAACGGTAAAATAAATGCTTACTTTGAAGATTTACAAGAAATAAGCCATTATAAGCGATTGATAGAATCTGCTTAATTAGTCAATTCTATCAAACCCTGTATATTTTACTAAAACTTCAGGAATTTTAATTCCATCTTCGGTTTGGTTATTTTCTAATAGCCCAGCTAAGACTCTTGGTAAAGCTAATGAACTACCGTTTAAAGTGTGTGCTAACTCACTTTTTCCATCACTATTTTTAAATCTTACTTTTAAGCGGTTGGCTTGAAAATTTTCAAAGTTAGATACTGAGCTAATTTCTAACCATCTGTTTTGTGCGGTAGAAAACACTTCAAAATCAAATGTTAACGCCGATGTGAATCCAATATCCCCTCCACAGAGGCGTAAAATACGATAAGGCAATTCCAATTCGTTTAATATTTCCTTGATATGGTTTACCATACCATCTAAAGCTTCATATGATTTTTTAGGGTGCTCAATTCTAACAATTTCTACTTTGTCAAATTGATGCAATCTATTCAAACCCCTTACATGTGCTCCGTAGGATCCAGCCTCTCTTCTAAAACACGGTGTATATGCTGTATTGCATATAGGAAAATCACTTTCTTTTAATAAAACATCACGATATAAGTTGGTTATTGGAACTTCGGCTGTTGGAATTAGATATAAATTATCATTAGTTACATGATACATTTGTCCTTCTTTATCAGGTAGTTGACCTGTTCCAAATCCTGAAGCTTCATTAACCAATAATGGTGGCTGTACCTCCGTATAACCAGCTTCAGTATTTTTATCTAAAAAGTAAGAAATTAGCGCGCGTTGTAATTTTGCACCTTTACCTTTATATACAGGAAACCCAGCACCAGTAATTTTATTGCCTAATTCGAAATCTATAATGTCATACTTTTTAGCCAACTCCCAGTGGGGTAAAGCCTTGTCGCTTAGTGTTGGTATGTTACCTTGCTGAAAGACTATTTCATTATCCTCTTCAGAATTTCCAGCTGGGACAGTTGGATGAGGAATATTAGGAATTTGATATAGTAATTCATTCAAATCATTTTCAATAACGCTCAACTTTTCAGTTAGTGTTTTGGTAACTTCTTTAAGTTGACTTGTTTTTTCTTTTAGTAAGTTTGCTTTTTGCGCTTCGCCTGATTTGAAAAACATACCAATTTCTTTAGATAGTTTGTTACTATCCGCTAATATATTGTCTAATTCTGCTTGGGTAGATCTACGTGTAGCATCATTCTCTATTACTTTTGAAATAATTTCTTCTGCATTTTTAAAATTTCTAACCGCTAACCTATCTATAATTAGATCTTTATTTTCTCTTATAAAAGCAAGTGACAACATAGTTTTTTGTTTTTTCAGGTTTGCAAAGATAATCAATGCTGCTTTATTGTGAAATGTATTTTTGTTTTAATGATTGGGTTGGTTGCTAATCCATAATCGGGCATTTTGTTCGTCTTTTTCAATTTGGGTCGTTAGTTTTTTAACAGACTCAAATTTTTGCTCATCACGTAAGCGTTTTAAAAGCTGAATTTGTATTTTTTTATCGTATAAGTTGGCAGAAAAATCTAGCAAATGGATTTCTATGGTTTGGTGTTTTCCATCTATGGTAGGGCGAAACCCAATATTCATTATGCCATAAAT
>JAUIAA010000250.1 GCA_030425715.1 Bacteroidia bacterium
CGAAAATTTTTTATATAATCCTGTACAACAGCGATATGATGGGAAGTTATCCTTAACCATGACTGGTTTATGGAGGTTAAACTTGATGTTGTTAGATGAGAATGATTTTGCGTTAAAAGGAACTGAGGTTACAGAAGCGAATGAAAGTAGTGATTTATACTTAGAGATTGAATTTTAACTAAAACGGCTGCCTAGCTTTTTAAACTGGGCAGCTACTTCTTATTATGAAGAATTTATTTACCCTTATTCTACTATTTTCTCTTTTTTCTGAGTTAAGTCTCGCACAAGAATCAGAGATAGATACTACCCAAATTGTTAATTTGGACGAGGTTATTTTAATTGGAAAACGTGACCTAAAAAAAGAGAAAAGCATAAAACCACTTGCATCGATTGACGAATATTTAGAAGAATCGAATAAAATAACCATGATTAAGCGTGGTAACTATGCTTGGGAACCAGCTATAAACAATATGGTTTCAGATCGTATTTCCGTTACCATAGATGGCATGCAAATATTTGGCGCTTGTACGGATAAGATGGATCCAATTACCTCGTATGTCGATATTTCCAATCTTGCCGAAGTGCATATTAAATCTGGTCAACAAGGAACTGAAAATGGGGCAACTATTGGAGGTGGAATTGATATGAAATTACAAAAGAGTGATTTTGGAGAAGAATTATGGGACATTGGGATAGATAGCGGATTTGAAACGAACGGAAATGCGACCATATTTAGTTCAGAATTTAATTACAAAAATGAAAAGTTATTTTCTAACTCAGATGTGATGTATAGAAAATCAGGAAACTATTATGCAGGTGGAAATAAAGAAGTGTTATTTTCCCAATACGAAAAATTTAATATTTCAACAGTTTTAGGGTATAAAACAAGTGAAAATGGAGCTATTATTGGTTCGTTTATTTTTGATAAAGCAACCGATATAGGTTATCCCGCTTTGCCAATGGACGTTTCCTTAGCGCAAGCAATGATAGGATCGGTTAGTTATACCCATAAAAATATGGCGTTAATAAATAATTGGGAAACAAAATTGTATATGAACTCTGTTGAACATGTAATGGATGATTCGCAAAGGCCAGATGTTATTATTCATATGGATATGCCTGGATGGAGTGATACCTATGGTTTTTATTCAAAAGCCAAGGTAAATAAAGATAAACATGAATTGTTGTTTAATATAAATTCATACTACAATAAATCATTGGCTGAAATGACTATGTATCCTAATAATCCTAATGAAAATGAGATGTTTATGTTGACTTGGCCAGATGTGAGAACTTGGTATTCTGGCGTGTACGCAGAGGATAATTTCCGCTTAAGCGAAAAAGAAAATTTAAAAATTACGTCAAGAGTTGGCTTCCAAAACGAGAGAGTTGCAGATGAATTTGGTTTAAATAGTTTACGAATTTTTTATCCAGACATGGAAGCTTCTCAAAATCGTTTTTTAATGAGTTTTTCTAGTGCCTACGAAATTAAGATAAAAAAGCTCAGTTTAATGATAGGTACAGCTTATGGTGAGAGAGCGCCTTCTGTTTCAGAAGGTTATGGTTTTTACTTATTTAATAGCTATGACAATTTTGACTATATTGGTAATCCATATCTAAACAAAGAACAATCTTTAGAATTTAACGGAGAAGTTAGGTATAACCTTAAGGGGTTAACGTTTAGTATAGAAGCATCCTATTTTCATATGAACAATTACATAATTGGTCAAATCGACCCTACTTTAAGTCCGATGACTATTGGAGCTTCAGGGGTTAAAATATATTCCGCTTTAGATTATGCAACTATTTTTGATGCAAATTTAAATGTATCTTATCTCTTTTTGGGTAACTGGAAATTAGACGGTTCTGTTGGATACAGTTATGGTAAGGATAATTTTGGAGAAAATTTACCATTGATAAGCCCAGTAAGCTATAAAGCAGGAATCAATTATAAAAAGAATTTATTTCAAGCAGAAATAAATATGGAAGGAGCTAGCAAACAATATGATTATGCCGCAGATTATGGCGAAGATCAATCAGAGGCATATACTGTGTTTAACGCAAGCACCTCTTATAATTTCTATTTTGGAAGCCATAAAATGTTTGCCAAAGCTGGAATTTCAAATATTTTCGATACCTTTTATTCTACTTTTGCTGATTGGAACAACATACCAAGAATGGGTAGAAATGTATTTTTAAATCTAACCTATTTGATCAAATAGTATTTCGTATTGTTTTAATCTTAGGATTTGATTAATTTTAAGGTCAAAACTATACTTTATGAAAATTACTTTTTTAGGGCACGCATGTCTTGCCATTGAAGTTGCTGGGAAAAATATACTTGTAGATCCTTTTATCACAGGAAATGAATTAGCCAAAAACATTGATGTTCATACGCTAAAAGCTGATTATGTCTTGATAACCCACGCACATCAAGATCATATTTTAGATGTTGAAACCATTGTGAAAAATACTGGGGCAACCATAGTTTCTAACTATGAAATTGTAATGCACTATGGTGCTAAAAATTTTAAAGGACACCCTATGAACCACGGAGGGGCATGGCAATTTGATTTTGGAAAAGTAACTTATACCCATGCCGTGCACACTAGTTCCTTTCCAGATGGAAGCTACGGGGGGAATCCTGGAGGTTTTATTATAGAAACTACAGAAGGAAATATTTATATCGCTGGCGATACCGCCTTGACTATGGATATGAAATTAATTCCGCTACAAACCAAATTAGATTTGGCAGTATTACCCATTGGAGATAACTTTACCATGGGTACGGATGCAGCGGCCCTAGCTTCAGATTTTGTACAGTGCAATAAAGTTTTAGGCTACCATTTTGATACTTTTGGTTATATTGAAATAGATCATGATAAAGCTAAAAAAGTTTTTGCTGACAAAGATAAGGAATTGATATTGTTGGAGATAGGAAGTAGTATTTCAATTTAAACTAAAGAGTATTCTATTTTTGATATAGGGATAGTCCATTATTTCTAGGATTAAATTGTAAATTATTGATTAACTTTATAACACTTTCTGCATAAGTTCAGTTGCGAAATATACGAATACAGTTATAATCAAAAAATTCAATAATATGAAAGCAAATATGGTTAGTTGGTTCGAAATTCCGGTAGTGGATATGGATAGAGCCAAAACGTTCTATGAAAAAGTATTTGATATTAAAATTAGAATTGAACAATTTGGCGATACCATTATGGGGTGGTTTCCTGGTTTAGAAAATACAGATGCACCAGGAGCAAGTGGCGCTTTGGTGTATAATAAAGATTTTTACAAGCCATCTGCTAACGGAACATTGGTTTACTTTTCATCACCAGAAATTACGTACGAACTCAGTAAAGTGGAGGAAGCAGGCGGTGTAACATTAAATGAAAAAACCTTAATTAGCGACGATATTGGTTATATGGCTGTAATTTTAGACACTGAGGGAAATAGAATTGCACTCTACTCAAAAGAATAAGACATACTGTTGTGTATTGATAAAACAAAAAGTAAATTCGCAATTCAATTCTAAATACTAGTAAAATAAAG